>CAJUPF010000138.1 GCA_910588565.1 uncultured Lachnospiraceae bacterium | reverse complement strand
GGGTACATACCGTTTATATTCTGTATTTACTGTATTTTCCGGAAGCGATTCAGATGGATGTGGAAATGGCTATGGGGAACCGGAAGCTGGAGAACCGGATGGATGGCATCCAGAAATCAAGGCTGCTCCTGGATCGGGTAAATGAAGCGCTTACGGTGCTGAAGAAAAAGCCGGAGAATGGGGAGAAGCTGTATCAGCTGGTTTATTTGACGTACATATCGCCGGAGCATCTGAACCATACGGAGCTTCTCTACCGACTGGACATGTCTTCCCGGCACTATTACCGCCTCCGCCAACAGGCAATCACCATTCTCTCCATCCGGTTATGGGCGGCTCCGGCAAAGGATGTGGATTTCTGGCTGGAAATACTGACGCTTATGGAGGGATTGGAATGAAAATGAAATGGCAATAAAGTGGCGTAAAAGTGGCGCTATAGAGCCGATGACATGCAAACGGAAAAGAGGTATACTGATATCGTCCCAAATTGGGAGAGGGCGTAGGAGATGCCGTTTCAGGAGCAAGATGCTTTTGGAGCGGCATTTTTCATGCTATAAAAAATCCTGCGGATTTCCTATAGCACGAAAAAAATTAGCGCACTGCGGCAGAGAGGAGAGATATTGCTTGCGCAATCTGCCGCAGGCGGAAAATCCCGCTTTGCGAGATTTATCTGACGCCAAAAAATCAAAGGAGATACCTTCGTATGGTAAAACAACTGAAAAAGGGCAGGGAACATCTGAAAACTGCCTACTGGTCGCTGGTAGGGATGGCGTGTGTGACGCTTATTTCCCTGCAGCCGGTCATGGCCGACACGATTTGGGATCGTTTTTCCAAGATTATGAAAGATGTGTATGGTCAGTTGGTGGGAATCAGTACGATTGTTGCGGTCACAGCCGCTGCGATTGCGTTGATTGTCAGGATGGTTTCCAGGAACCAGCGTGCAGTTGATGAAGCAACCTGTTGGCTGAAGCGGATTGTAGTGACATGGTTTGTCCTCAATTCACTGGGCTTTATCGTTGCTTACCTGCAGCCGTTGATTGCCGGTGGAAATTACACAGGTTAAATTTCCCGGTCAAGCCAGATGGGAGGTGGTGAAAGATGCTTGACTGGATATTTGAAGGGATTGTGAACTGGATTAGCAGTATCGTATCCCAAATGATGGATGCGGTTTCCGGCTTGTTCCTTCAGGCGCTTGGAACTGATATGACAGCAATGGAGGAATATTTTCCACTTGTGGCCAAAGCCTTTACGGTTATACAGTACACAGCGTGGGCGGTACTGTTCCTGATTACGGTATGGCAGCTCTTCCGTGTGTTTGGAGGCCCGATTACGGAAGCGGAGAATCCGTGGACATCCTGTGGGGGTTCAACTCTTCCGTAGGACAGTATATGGGAAATGGCGGTGCGCTTTCGACAGGTCAGGGCAGCATCTTCCTTTGGCTGTTTTGCGCCCTGGCGTTCTTAAAAACGGCACAGAAATTTGATTCCTATCTGGCGGCGATGGGACTGAATGTAGCACAGACCGGTTCCAGTATGGGCATGGAGCTTTTAATGGCGGCAAGGGTAATCAGCGGTGTCGTAGGCGGGGCCAGAAGCGCTGGAAGCGTTTTCGGAAAAGGCGGAAGCACTGTAACCGGAACCGGTGCGGCGGCAAGTGGATTCGCGGCCGGGTTTGCCAGCAAATTTAAGGGCAACAGTTATGTGAGGGATGCAGTTGTGGATGGCGGAATCCGTATGGGGGCCGGTGGAAGCGTGGGCTTTGTGGGCCGTGCTTTTGGAGGAATGGCAGCCCGTAACGGGGCGGCTCTTACAGGAGATTCTATTTCTTCGGTTGCGTCCAGAAGCCCAAGTGTATCAGGCAGCATAGCTGGAGATATTGCAGACCGCAGCCTTGGTAACTATATGCCGCAGCTTGGCGGATACCAGTTAAAGGATACGCAGATATCCGGCGGACAGATCAGCACCGTTGCTACATCTGCAAACGGACAGAGTTCCAATGTGGAGATGTATCACGCAGCCCAGTTTGACAAGCCGGACGGGCCGCATTCCGTTATTACGGCATCAGACGGCAGCCAGTGGTATCAGATGGCATCCGGGGCAGGCGCTGGGGCATTTTACGATGCACCTGCATTTTCAGGAGACATTTCTGAGGCAGCCCAGGTCGCACAGGCCTTTCTGGATGCAGCAGAGGGGACAACGCTGCGGACAGTCGGAGACGGCGTTATCAAGGCGAGCGGAGCCGATGGCAGCAATTCTATGTGGTATAACAGCGCTTACTATGATGAGCCGGATGCGCCGCATACGATTATGCAGTCAGCAAACGGTGTGGATTGGTATGCAATGCAGCAGCACGCCCAGACGCCGGAATTTGAATCCGGCGCCGCGGCAGCCATGTAAAATCAGGCACAGTTCCAGGAATTTATGCCGGGATATGAGTAGCAGATATCTTCTGTGGATGGTTCCGGCCGTGCTGATGGGCATTTTGAAGTTCGTCATGAGAATGGTTCGGGTACGATGTTCTTTGACACTGCGCATTATGCTGCACCCCGCGGTGATTATCAGGTATTTGAAGATGCGCGCGGCGGGCAGTGGT
>CAJUPF010000137.1 GCA_910588565.1 uncultured Lachnospiraceae bacterium | reverse complement strand
AAACCGCAGTATGGAGTTGCCGAAAAGCGAGATTATCTGACCGATCACAACCATTGTAAAATTGCGTTTAAAAAGTTTGTTCATATATGTGCCTCCAATTTGCTTTTTCATAATAAGTTTCCTTCTTTTAGCAGATACATTGTGCCAAAATAGGCATTAGACAATTTGCCTGTCTCTTCAAAATAGAAATTAAAGAATCAAAATTTTCCGCTGTAAGCCATTCAGAAAAGGAAACGCCTGTATTATAGTATGTCTCATACCCACTTCCAACATAGGGCGTTCATATTTGCCGCTTAATTTTGCAATTTCAAAAGCTGCGTCTATTATCATTTCTTTTGTTACTTTTGCGATTGCTGGCATATCCGTACCCCCTTTTTATAACTGCGATTGTATATAACTCTAATTATATTTAAAAGCAGGTAATCTTTCAATTACTCTGGATAAAAGTATACAAATTTGTGTTTACCAATTTTATCAATTATAAGCGTTTTCCGAAAAAAGCGACAGAGCTTTGATCCTCTGCCGCCATGCCGCCTATGCGAAAATGATTTCCTCAGGATGGAATTATTTCTCCCCCCAGTCCCTTCTCAATATACTGCCTGCGCAGCTTTTGGTACAGTTCCTGTCTCTCCTCTTTTGTCAAATCGTCCATATCAATTGGTTTTTCACCGTTAACCGATACGTAAAATGAATAGGTCGCTTTTTTTTCCTGTTTCATATATATTGCCTGCTTTTTTATTATTACTATTCCGTCTGCCTGGCCACATTTCCCACTTTTATAACAAACATCCCCGTTTCCACTATCTCTGTCCTACGATACTCACCGGCTGCTCCGGCACAGGCTGTTATTTTTACGCCTATTTTTCATAAACATATACAAAGGAGTGATTTCATGACCCAAAAAATACTGCGTACCGGCGCTGCCTATATCCGGGTTTCCACAGACAAACAGGAAGAATTATCTCCGGCTGCGCAACAGCGTCTGATTCTTGACTATGCGAAAAAAAATAACATTACAATCTCCTCTTCCGATATCTACATCGAAAGCGGCATATCCGGAAGAACTGCAGCAAAGCGTCCTGCATTCCAGACAATGATTGGCCGCGCGAAGTCAAAAGAACACCCTTTCGACGTGATTCTGGTCTGGAAATATAGTAGATTTGCCCGTAATCAGGAAGAATCTATCGTCTATAAATCCATGCTGAAAAAAGACAATGTAGACGTAGTGAGTATTTCAGAACCTATGATTGACGGCCCGTTCGGTTCCCTGATTGAACGGATTATAGAATGGATGGACGAATACTACTCGATCCGGCTCTCTGGTGAAGTAATGCGCGGCATGACAGAAAAAGCCATGCGAGGCGGCTATCAGTCCATTGCGCCTTTTGGATATATCACTGTAGGGAATGGGAATCCGCCACAACTGCACCCGGAGCAATCAAAGATTGTCCGGCGCATCTATACCGACTACCAAAGCGGAAAAACCTGCAATTCTATTGCGCGGTACTTAAACGAACTCGGCGCACATACCAACAGCGGAAATCCATTTGAAGCCCGAACCGTTAAATATATTCTGGAAAATCCATTTTACTGTGGGAAGATTCGCTGGAACTATACAAAACGGGGCAGGGAACTGAAAACTGCAGACGAATGGATCATTGTTTCCGGCAGACATACCCCGATTATCCAGGAAAGTGAATGGAATGCTGTCCAGGATAAAATTGCCGCTGCTAATCTTCCGTTTAAACGGCGCGACGTGTCCGCCTGCAAACACTGGCTGTCCGGTATCCTGAAATGTTCTTCCTGCGGCGCATCCCTTGGATTTAACAAAAATTCGCGCTCCCCATTTTTCCAGTGCTGGAAATACAGCAAAGGCGTCTGCCAAAAATCACATGCCATTATAGCCAGAAAAATAGAAGCATATACCATTGAAGGACTGAAAAGCGCCCTGCTCTCCGGTAATTTGAAATTCAAAATTGTACCAAAGACTGTAAATGATGATTTGGGTGAAATCGAACTGTTAAAAGAACAGCTGAACCGGATTTCTATGAAAGAAATCCGTATCCGTGACGCTTACGAAAACGGCATAGACACCCTGGAGGAATACAAAATGAATAAGCTGCGGATTCAGGAAGAAAAATCTTCCCTGAAAAAGCGGATATCTGCCCTTACTTCTTCTGGTTCTAAAATTACCAATCCCAGGCAGCCATTCATTCAGAATATGGAATCTGCCGTCAAAACACTTTCCAATCCGGATATCGGCTACGAAGAAAAAGGAACTGCCATCCGAAGTGTTGTTGATAAAATTGTCTATGACAAGAAAACAGAGCATCTGGATTTTTTCTTTTACCTTACAAACACCTGAATTTTGACCGTTTTGCTTCGCAAGCCGAAACCCTTGCATTCCAGAAAGAACCTGAAAAGAAAATCCCGCAGTTCCTTTGTTATATGTTATAGCAGTATGGCGGACCGGATGGGGAAATATCAGCAAGCCTGCGTTATCTTTCACAGCGGTATTCCATGCCTTACCGCGAAGTCATGGGCATCCTGACGGATATCGGTAGTGAAGCCCCTGAAATGTTCCATCTCAGGGGCCCCAGCTTTTTTTAGCGGTTTACCCTGCGGACAGTTTACGCTTTTTGCAACCGTGTAGCTCCATTTGAGGGGGAG
>CAJUPF010000136.1 GCA_910588565.1 uncultured Lachnospiraceae bacterium | reverse complement strand
AAAACTCCGTCATAATATTTTGTGAAATTGTCCCACCAACTCGTATCACACATTCTGTTCTCTATCATAAGCTCGGTCAATGACATATCTGTTTCCTCCTCCAAAGCAGTCGGAAAAGAAGTCGCAATGAACCCTACCCAAAAATTCCGATTGGAAAAATCTATCTCATGTAATGAAATCACTTTATTATGCCTCCAGTACAATTTCGATTTATATATTCGATTATAAAATATGTATCTGTTGCTTGCAATGTATTTATAAGCATGTGAACAAAATAACTCCCCTTCGCCCCACCCTCTCTCTGACGGCCGTTTATAACAGTGAATTGAAGCTGCAGGCTGAACTATTACAGCCGCCTAGCCAGATATAAAACATTTGCTTGCGTATTCCGATAAATATCCGTATAATATGATGAAACGAAATTTAGAATGTATTTCATAAATCGGAGGGACAACATGACAGCAGATCAGAGCAGAATACGGAATTTTTGCATTATTGCCCATATTGATCATGGCAAATCAACATTGGCGGATCGGATTATTGAGCAGACCGGCCTTTTGACCAGCCGGGAGATGCAGGCGCAGGTGCTCGATAATATGGAACTGGAGCGGGAGCGGGGAATCACCATCAAGTCCCAGGCAGTCCGTATTATATATAAAGCGAAAAACGGTGAGGAGTATATTTTTAACCTGATTGATACCCCTGGCCATGTGGATTTTAATTACGAAGTATCCAGAAGCCTTGCAGCCTGTGACGGCGCGATTCTGGTGGTAGACGCCGCTCAGGGTGTGGAAGCGCAGACGCTGGCGAATGTTTATCTGGCAATGGATCATGATCTGGATGTTATGCCTGTGATTAATAAAATCGATCTGCCCAGCGCCCAGCCGCAGGCAGTAATCGAAGAAATTGAAAATGTCATCGGAATCGAAGCAGAGGATGCGCCGCAGATTTCAGCCAAAACCGGCCTGAATGTAGAGCAGGTACTAGAACAGATTATCACAAAGATCCCGGCGCCCAAAGGAGATCCGGCAGCACCCTTAAAAGCGCTGATTTTTGACGCCACATACGATCCCTATAAAGGCGTTATCGTATTTTGCCGAATTATGGAAGGAGCTGTAAAAGTCGGAGACCGTATCCGTATGATGGCGACAAAAGCGGAAGACGACGTGGTGGAAGTAGGATATTTTGGCGCGGGGCAGTTTATTCCCTGTGACGAACTTTCGGCAGGAATGGTAGGCTACCTTGCGGCCAGTATTAAAAATGTCAGGGACACGCAGATCGGCGATACGGTGACGAACGCCGCCCGTCCCTGTGATACGCCTCTTCCTGGCTATAAAAAGGTCAATCCAATGGTATATTGCGGCCTGTATCCGGCAGACAGCGCGAAATACCCGGAACTGCGCGATGCATTGGAAAAACTGCAGATCAACGATGCTTCCCTTCATTACGAACCGGAAACTTCCCTTGCGCTTGGGTTTGGGTTCCGCTGTGGTTTCCTGGGACTTTTGCATCTGGAAATTATAGAGGAGCGGCTGGAACGTGAATTTAATCTGGATCTGGTGACGACGGCACCCAGTGTTATTTATAAAGTGCATAAATCCAACGGAGAAGTGATAGAACTGACCAATCCCTCCAATTTGCCGGAACCGACAGAAATCGAATATATGGAAGAACCGATGGTGGCCGCTGAGATTATGGTGACCAGTGAATATGTCGGGGCTGTGATGAAGCTGTGCCAGGAGCGCCGGGGAATTTATATCAGTATGGAATATATCGAAGAAACGCGTGCATTGATCAAATACGAGCTGCCCTTAAACGAGATTATTTACGATTTCTTTGATGCGCTGAAATCCCGTTCCAGAGGATATGCTTCGTTTGACTATGAGTTAAAAGGCTATGTACGGTCAGATATGGTGAAGCTGGATATTCTGATTAACCGGGAAACAGTAGACGCCCTGTCCTTTATTGTATTTAAAGACAGCGCCTATGAGAGAGGCAGAAGGATGTGCGAACGCCTGAAAGGAGAAATCCCCAGGCATCTGTTTGAAATCCCGATTCAGGCTGCCGTAGGCGGAAAAATTATTGCAAGGGAAACGGTAAAAGCAATGCGAAAAGATGTGCTTGCCAAATGCTATGGCGGCGATATTACCCGTAAGCGAAAACTGCTTGAGAAGCAAAAAGAGGGCAAGAAGCGGATGCGCCAGGTAGGAAGCGTAGAGATTCCGCAGGAAGCTTTTATGAGTGTGCTGAAGTTGGACGAGGATTAGAATTTGAACTCAGACTGCCTGGATGATACAGTAAGTGTGTCAGATGGAGGAAAATATGAAAGAACTGGAATTGTATGTACACATTCCGTTTTGTGAAAAAAAGTGTAATTATTGCGATTTCCTGTCCGCTCCGGCGGATGAGAAATCGCAGTCTGCGTATATGGAAGGATTAAATCGGGAAATTGCTTATTATGGAAAGAAACTGAAAGGATGGGAGCTTCGTACTATATATATCGGCGGGGGAACGCCTTCTGTTTTGCCTGAATGTTATATGGAACATCTGATGCAGGAAATTTATACGAATTTTCCGGTAGACAGCAGGGCGGAAATTACCATTGAATGCAATCCCGGGACGTTAAACCGCCAGAAACTGGAATGTTACAAAAAAGCAGGTATTAACCGTTTGAGCATGGGACTGCAGTCAGCAGACAATGAAGAGCTGAAAATCCTTGGCAGGATACATACGTATGAACAGTTTTTGGAAAATTATCAAACAGCAAGGGATTGTGGTTTTGCGAATATTAATATCGATCTGATGAATTCTCTTCCGAAACAGACGTTAGAAGGAGCATACCAGTCCGTGATGAAGGCGCTCAAGCTGAAGCCGGAGCATATTTCATCCTATTCGCTGATGATTGAAAAGGGTACGCCTTTTTACGATCGCTATAAGTTTGATCTTGTGCGGCAGGAGGCCGGAATTGAAACGGAAGAACTGCCATCGGA
>CAJUPF010000135.1 GCA_910588565.1 uncultured Lachnospiraceae bacterium | reverse complement strand
TCTTTATGGGGATTTTTACAGCATGGTTCCAGAAATGGTATCCGGCAAAAGTGGCCGGGGGAAACTTTTTTACTCCAGTTCCGTAATCTTCCCCGTAGCCATATAATGCCTGCAGTCAATCAATCTCTGATTCTTTGAACCTTTGAATTTCAGCATAATGCTGTGTTGCTCCGCGATATACGGGCCGTCCACCAGTACATCAATACAGGAAAGCAGCGCCTTCGTATCTTTCGTATAACACCTGCCCTGCGGCGCAAGATCGTGGTCTAACAGATATCCGGTATAAGCCCAGATATCCTTCCTAGGACATTCCGCCATGACTCTTTGCAAAAAAGGAAGCAGCGCCTTCTGATTTTCAGGCTCCATCGGATCCCCGCCGAGCAAGGTCAGACCCTGGATATAGGGCGGCTGCAGGGAAGCGATAATCTTATCTTCCACTTCCTGTGTAAACGGTTTCCCATAGGAAAAGTCCCATGTCTCCGGCTGAAAACATCCTTTGCAGCAATTCCTGCAGCCGGAAACAAACAGGACGGTCCGAACGCCAATGCCATTTGCAATGTCACAGTATTTAATCGCGGAATAATTCATAGATGCAGCACCCGATCCTTGATTTCCTGTGTCCTGCCCTGGTTCCAGAACTGTGTGCCAATATAGCCGCAGGTTCTTCTGGCCACGTTCATTTTGTCCTGATCCCGATTGCCGCAGCTGGGGCATTCCCATACCAGTTTGCCATCTTCGTCCGTTACAATACGGATTTCTCCGTCATACCCGCAGTTCTGGCAGAAATCGCTTTTTGTGTTCAGCTCCGCATACATAATATTTTCATAAATATGCTGCATCACCGCCAGTACAGCTTCCAGATTGTGCGTCATATTCGGAACTTCCACATAACTGATCGCGCCGCCAGGGGAAAGCTTCTGAAACTGCGCTTCAAATGTTAGCTTGGCAAACGCGTCGATTTCTTCACCAACGTGTACATGGTAGCTGTTTGTAATATAGTTTTTATCTGTTACGCCGGGAATTATGCCAAAACGTTTCTGCAGACATTTTGCAAATTTGTAAGTGGTGGATTCCAAAGGCGTCCCATATACGCTGAATCCAATATTCGTCTCCTGCTTCCAGGCTTCACAGGCATCATTTAAGCGCTGCATCACCGCTAATGCAAACGGAGTCGCTTTTGGATCGGTATGGGATTTGCCTGTCATATAATACGTACATTCGCTAAGGCCTGCATAGCCTAAGGAAATGGACGAATAACCGTCATATAAAAGCTTATCAATCGGCTCTCCTTTTTCCAGTCTGCTAAGTGCGCCATACTGCCAGAGAATCGGCGCAACGTCGGAAGGCGTGCCTTTCAGCCGGTTATGGCGGCACATCAGGGCTCTTCTGCAAAGCTCCAGACGTTCGTCCAGGATCTTCCAAAATCTGTCCATATCTTTGTCTGAGCTGCAGGCTGCGTCTACCAGATTTAGTGTGACAACACCCTGATTAAATCTTCCATAAAATTTGTACTGATCCGCCGCGTCTTTATAGAGATTTAAAAACGAACGGCAGCCCATGCAGGGATAACAGCAGCCATCTTTTAACTCATGCATCACTTTTTCGGAAATATAATCCGGCACCATACGCCTTGCGGTACATTCCGCTGCCAGCCTGGTCAGTTCCCAGTATTTGCTTCCCTCTCTGATATTGTCTTCTTCGAGTACATAAATCAGCTTTGGAAAAGCCGGGGTAATATATACGCCGGATTCATTTTTTACCCCATGAATCCGCTGGCGGAGTACCTCTTCAATCACAAGGGCAAGGTCGTCCCTGGTTCTTCCTTCCGGCACTTCATTTAGATACATAAATACCGTTACAAAAGGAGCCTGTCCATTGGTCGTCATCAGGGTAATCACCTGATACTGGATCATCTGGACGCCGCGGTTAATCTCCTCTAATACCCTTGCTTCCGCCACCTGATTAATCTGCTCCTCGTTTAATTTTAGTCCAGCCGCAATAAATTCCCGCCGCACTTCCCTGCGGAATCTGTGTCTGCTGACATCGACAAACGGCGCTAAATGGGATAATGAGATGCTCTGCCCGCCATACTGGGAGCTTGCGATCTGTGCGATTATCTGGGTCGCAATATTGCAGGCTGTAGAAAAACTGTGGGGCTTTTCAATCATTGTGCCGCTGATCACCGTTCCGTTCTGCAGCATATCTTCTAAGTTGACCAGACAGCAGTTATGCATATGCTGGGCAAAATAGTCGGAATCGTGGAAATGAATCATGCCATTCTCATGTGCTTCCACAATATCCTGAGGCAGCAGAAAGCGCCTGGTAATATCCTTGCTGACTTCCCCGGCCATATAATCGCGCTGTACACTGTTGACTGTCGGATTTTTATTGGAATTTTCCTGCTTTACTTCTTCATTATCACATTCCAAAAGGCTCATAATCTGCTTGTCCGTGGAATTTGCTTTCCGCACCAGGGCACGTTTATAGCGGTAGGTGATATAATTGCGGGCAACCGCATATGCGTTCTGCTGCATAATTTCATCCTCTACCAGATCCTGTATCTCCTCTACATTCAGGGCACGCTCCATGCTGCTGCAGGTAGATTCTACATGATTGCAGATTTCCTGTATCTGATCGCTTGTCATTTTATCATTGTCGGGAACTGTGCGGTTCGCTTTTACTACTGCGGCTTCAATTTTGGAAATATGAAACTCTTCTTCTGTACCGCTTCGTTTGATAATCTTCATCTCTGTCATATCCTCTCTATATTTTGTGTCTTCTTTTGTGTTTAGCAAAAGAAATATACCACATATAGTATATGCTGTCAACAGGATTTTATTTAAACAAAATGACCGTACCATGCAAAACACACAGTACGGCCATCCTTTTCCTCATTTGCTGCCTAAAACAGCTGTCCGATTATTGTCAACTAAGTTGTTACAACAGCTGTTACTATTCACAGTCGATTTAAAATTATAAACACCAGTAGACCAAGGGATT
>CAJUPF010000134.1 GCA_910588565.1 uncultured Lachnospiraceae bacterium | reverse complement strand
AGAGGAGCTTCGGAAACTGGACGAGATTACCGCACAGGTACGGTATATGTCAAAGTCTGCTGCTGCCAGATATCGGCGGCGTTCCATCCCTGTTTAAAACCAGAGCCTGATCCATGTATTGCTCCTTCTGAAACAGGTTCATCAAAAAAAATTTCTGCTTTTGCCGCATCCGCCGCAGATATCCGCCTGCCAGGCTCTGCAGCAGAGTCCTTTCCATATACTGGAAGGCTCTGCGGCGGGATTGCTCCCGCCGTAAGTGCGCCCGCCAAAACCAATGCCAAAAATCTTCGCCCTGCGCTCATATCCTTCTCCTTTCCACATAAACCAGTTTACTGTTATTTTTTAATCCTGATTCTTACCGCCGCCTTCTTTCCTGTGCCGTCTGTGGCCTTCGCTGTAATTTTTACGGTTTTCCCGGCTCCGGCTTTCTTTGTTGTTACCACTCCTTTTTTGCTTACTGCCGCGTACTTCTTGTTGGATACAGACCATTCCAGCGTCCTGTTTGCTTTCTTTCCGGTTGTACTGACGTTTGCCTTTACCGTGATTTTCCGCCCGGCCTTTACAGTCTTTTTCGCGCATTTCAGGGAAATCTTCTTTACCGCATGCTTTACAATCTTGATCTTAACCCTGCCGGTTTTACCGCTTCCGTCCGCCGCCGCTGCCGTAATGGTGACGGTCTTTCCGGCTCCGGCTTTCTTTGTTGTTACCACTCCCGTGGAGCTGACCGTTGCATATTTCTTATTGGAGGAGCTCCAGTTCAGCTTCCGGCTGGCGCCCGGCCCACTGACGCTGACGTTTGCCTGTATGGTTACTTTTTTGCCCGCGGCAATGCCTTTTGTCCCGCTTTTCAGCGAAATTTTCGTTATCCTCCCGGACTGCTGCGCTTTGTCCGCTTCTTCTTCCAATTTCTGGTATATACTCTCTGCCTCCGCCAGTGTCCCCAGGTTGCCGACCAGCTTTTTCTGCTCCGGCGTCAGCGCCTCGTACGCTGCCCTTGCCGCTTCAATCGCCGCTTTGCTGCCTGTGGTAATGCTTCCAAGCGCTTTAATCTGATCGATAACGGCCTGCGCCGCTTTCCGGTTATTTTCCGCCTCCTGACGGTCTTTTTCCGCCGCATCTTCTATTATCCGGTATGCGTCCTCTGCTTCCTTAAGCGCGTCCAGATTGCCGACCAGCTTTTTCTGCTCCGGCGTCAGCGCTTCGTACGCCGCCCTTGCCGCTTCAATCGCCGCTTTGCTGCCTGCTGTTACGGTTCCCAGGTTTTTAATCTGCTCTATCACTGCCTGCGCCGCCTGACGGTCTGCTTCCGTGGCGTTTGCTTCCGCTTCCAGTCTGTCGTATTCGGCCTGTGCC
Source organism: uncultured Lachnospiraceae bacterium (assembly GCA_910588565.1). Taxonomy (GTDB): domain Bacteria; phylum Bacillota; class Clostridia; order Lachnospirales; family Lachnospiraceae; genus Roseburia_B. The sequence continues at coordinate 1,945 of CAJUPF010000134.1, read as the reverse complement.
GCTTCCAGTTTGTCCCGGTTTGACACCAGTTTCTTCTGAGTCTCCGTCAGGGCTTCGTATGCTGCCTGTGCCGCTTCGATCTTCTCTCTACTGGCTTCGTCGTACTGAACCGTTCCGATTCGATCGATCCGATCCATCACTGCCTGCGCCGCCTGACGGTCTGCTTCCGTGGTATTTGCTTCAGAAAGGAATTTCGCGTCCGCCCAGTCCACATGATCTTCACTGTCCGCTTCTCCCTTATCCGCCACCAGAATCACTTTCCGCACATCAGAATTGATCGGAATATCAATCCGTTCCTGCGGCGTTTTATTGCCAAGTTCCCTGCTGACATATACCGGCTCTGTATTTTTATGGTCAAAATATACCTTGCATACGACGCCTGCCCACTGGCTTCCATACATTTCATAATCAATGCCCGCATAACACTGGAATCTTGTATACCCTTTATCTTTTACATCATATACGATTTCTGACTGCGCATGCGTTCCCAGCCCTTTTTCATAGCTGACCGGCTGATTGTCCCCCCCGGTAAGGCGCAGTCCGTTTCCATCTGTAGAAACATCCCTTCTCACCGTTCCCCATCCGGCTGTAGCGCTCTCCCATTCCAGGTCGGAAAGATATGTCACGTTTTTTTCATTCTCAGTATATTTAATTGTAGATTCTATGTAAGTCGCATCTCCCCCGTTTCCGTCCTTATCTCCAAGGGCAATCTGAATCTCATCCCCTTCTTCTACCTGCATAGCCCGGCTATACGTCTTTGCCTGGTCTTTTGTAACTACAGCATACGCCTCGTCAACAGGCCATATCTTTGCCCCGTTTTTCAGCACCCGTATGGATACGTCGCCCGGCTGGTTCGCATATTTCTGTGCTTTCATCTGCAATGAAATCCAGCCTGTTTTCGGTGCGGTAAAGGAGCGGACCGCTTCCGTGCCCTCCGCCGGATGCATAAACCTTGGTCCCGCATACAGCCATTCGTCTGCATTGCCGGAGCCAAATGCATATTCTCCGGAAATATAACCGCCGTTTCTATTTTCAAACGGGCGTACCGTTCCGTCACTGTTAAATGTCCCATATGTCCAGCCTTTTGCGCCGTTTTCGCCTTTGACCAGATCCGTCCAGGCAGTATGTCCCTGCTCCTTTGCTTCTGTTGTAAGGACATATTCTTTCGTTCCTTTTCCGTCAAAAGATACGACTTCCACCGTAATCCTGCCCTGCGCATCCGGAACAGCTTTTATATAGGAAAGTTCCTCCATGCTGTCCGCCGCGCCGGTTTTCAGTACGGTACCGTTTACGGATACCTGTGAATTTTTATTTGCCGGATACGCGCGGAGAAAGATTTCGCTTCCGTCCCCCTGTTCTGTCAGGCTGTACTCTGTCTTTGATGCAGAAAATACAAGATCCTCCCCGGCAACGTCAAGCCCTGCCAGATTATAATCCGCTACTGTCTCCACGCCCTTATCCTGGTATACCTCAAACTCAGTAATAAATGCATGCGGCTCACTTCCGCCGCTCTCTCCCTGCGTAGACTTTACATCAGTAAATTCCACTTTGACATAACGTACGCCTTCTGCAGCAAACCGATCCAGTATATTGCTGCTGTGCGCTGTTTTAGAATTCCGTACCTGCTCGCTCCATGTGTTTCCGTCTGCAGAAGTAGAAATCGTATAAGAAGACAGCAGGTAATCATATTTCATCCCCACTCTCGCATTGCGGATATCATATGTCTTCCCCAAATCTACCGGCAGGCTCTGCGGACGTCCTTCTGTCACAGTTTCGCTGCTCTCCCAGCAGGTCAGATCATCTCCGTCCACCGCGGATTCCGGGCTGACCCCCTCTGACGCCGCCGTAGTTGTCGCAGACACTGTTTTTCCTTTTGCAAGATTATGGTACAATTCTTTAGGAAAGTATCAGATTCAGGGCAGACGAAAAGAGCAGCTTTATACAA
>CAJUPF010000133.1 GCA_910588565.1 uncultured Lachnospiraceae bacterium | reverse complement strand
GGAAAAGACAGATCTTCCGTTGAAAACGGTACTGGAATTAAAGAAGAAAGCAGCTATTCCTATGGCGTAAGTAACCTTTTAAACTTTACGCTGTTTGTTATGAAATGGAATAGAATAGAAGAACAAAAATAGAATCATTGATGGAAAGCCACAGACTTCTAAAAAAGAGGCCTGTGGCTTTTATTATTTTGAAGTATCCGGCAATGCGCCAGTGACGTATTTTACCGGATTGTCTCACAGGATGCAGGAAGAGTCATGGGAAGTGGAAGGAAACTAGTACAACGAATAATAAATAACTAGCCATATCACTTGTCTGATTTTCCAGCTACTGCGTTAGATTTTCTAGCCGTAGCCACCGCTACGCCGTCGAAAATCTGCCTTGTATCTGAAAAATCATCCTGTGCGATATAGCCAGATACTTATTATTCGTTGTACTAGTACAGCAAAGTATATATACATTGGGTTCAAATTTGATTTTGGGATATGGTCTGCTTTGATAAAAATAATGTTTGGATTCTGATAAAATTATCAGGATATCGACGTGCTGACCCTAGAACATAAGATATACTTTTGGATTATAAGCACCAGAAAATGTTATTTGAAAAAGCTCTTTAGGCGTGTACAAAAATATGATACGAGGAGGTTTGAGGGAAATAATATATAGCGCGCCAGGTCAATCTGCTGTACAGCATAACATTCCTGATGCTGTAAAGAAAATCCATATAAAAGAGAAAAGATCTGTATTTTGGATGTCATACAATCTGAAGGAGGATGAGAAAATATTCCACCTGTTCGGTTGAATAACAATTTTTCTTTTAGAAGAGAGTCCGATATTACAGCAAAATGAGTTAGGAGGGAAACTATGCAGATCTTAAAACATGAATCAAGTTATTATCAGACAACAGGGTTTAAATGGAGACAGCGTATTGGATTTGGTATCAGCGATTATGCCTGTAATCTGGCATATTTGCTTGCCAATACATACCTGCTGTTTTACTATACCAACTGTGCGGGTATTTCCGCGGGCGCGGCTGGCTTCATGTTCGTAGTAACAAAATTTATTGATGCTGTGACAGATTATGTGGTAGGCGCTATGATTGACCATACAGATACAAAGATGGGACGTTACCGTCCATGGATGCTGTTCGGCGCACCAGTGCTTGCCGTCGGAATGGTCCTTCTGTTTTCTGTACCGACAGGCTGGGAGGCAGGCGCGAAGCTGGCATGGGCTTATATTACCTATATTGTATTTTCCTTTGGATATACATTGGTAAATATCCCATTGACACCTATCGTTACAGCGTTATCCTCGAATCCGGCGGAGCGTACCAAGATATCGACCACCCGGCAGGTTTTTGCAAATCTGGGCTCCTTAACCTCTTCTCTGTTTGTGATTCCAATGGTATATTTTTTCGCGGGATCACCGGATGCTGCAGGGGCTGAATTGGCGTCAGGATACAGGAACACGAATATTGTGCTTGGGCTGATCGTGATTGTCATCATGTGCATCTGTGTATTCACGATCGTGGAAATCAATCCGCCCACACAGGCTGTGGCGAAATCCACGTTCCTGCAGGATTTTGGAAATGCGTTTAAAAACAAATATTATATTATGCTGCTGGTTCTGATCTTTTTTATGTATGCAGGATACCTTGGAATGTACGGAGCAATGCAGTATTATTATAGTTATATTGTGGGAGATGTAAGCGCGATGCCGACCGCACTGTCACTTTTGACGATTCTTGCAATTCCGACGATGCTCGTTGCAGCTTTTTTGAATGGAAAAGGGATCCATAAAGTTAAGATCACACAATTAGGAGCTGTGATAGATCTGATTGGTTACATCATCCTGTTCTTTACATCCAGCAGTACGGTTGCAACGGCAGCTTTGGGATTGATAGGGCTTGGATTCGGCTTTCGGTCGGGAATGTTTTTTGCAATGATGCCGGATGTTTTCGATTATACGGAATGGAAATGCGGAAGATGCCTTGCAGGGACACAATCAGCAATTTCCGGTTTCTTAAATAAACTGGCGTCCGCCTTTGCGTCGGCTGCTGTTTCGGCATGCCTTACATGGGGAGGATATAATGCATCGAAGCTTGACAGTGCGGTAGCGGCAGGCCAGAAGATCGCAGAAGTATATCCGAAGACCCACATGGCGATCAATTTTGCGTTCAGCGGAGTCTCTATCGTTTCCGGAATTATTGCAATTCTTGTCATGATCCCGTATGATCTGGATAAAAAATATCCAGAGATCCGCACGGAATTAGACAGCCGCAGAACTGGGAAATCAGAGGCATAACGAAAACAACTGTTCAGGAGAAAACAGTGAGAAGAGGCTCTGAAATTGTAGAAATGAAAGAAAACTGGGAGGAATACACATGCAAGGCTTGATGAAAAAGATGGAACTGCTTTTGGAATTGCCCATTTTTTATACAGAGGGCAAGGAAATGCCGCCAAAGAGTTTCGGGACGTTTCCGGAAGAAGAAAGTCCGTTTGCGCATGCGCCGTTCCTGACAAAGTTATTGATAGAAAAAGCAGAACGGCAAAAACTTCCAGTGATCTATCAAGATGAAAACGAAGTGTTTTTTATTTGCGTAAGAGGAAAGAAAGGGTTTTATCTGACAGGCCCGGTTTGCGTAGAAAAACTGGATTTCGCACGGCTCAATTCTTTTTATAAATTTTATGGAATTGCTGTAAAAGAAGGGAGGCCTCCTTTAAAAACAATGCTCTCCAGGATCGCGGATTTTGCTGCTGTAATCTACGAGATAGAGAACGAGGGGGCTGCAGAGATAGAAGAAATCCTGAGAATCAATGCATTAGAAGAGAATGATGTGACGGAGCAGTATACCGGTAATCTGGATTTTGATAAAATGCAGTATTTTGACGAAGAAAAGTATCATCATACGTATATGGAAGAATGTTACATTATGGAAAGCGTCAGGGAAGGATGGCCGGAGGAGGCCAGAAACAGGGTACAGGCGCCGGCAGGCGACACGGGAATTCTCTCCGAAAACAAAAAAGATCATTACAGAAACCTGGCGGTTGCAGCGACAACGATCGCATCCAGAGAAGCAATCAAAGGAGGAGTGTCTCCGGCAAAAGCATATCAGCTCAGTGATATTTTTATTAATCAGATTGATAAATGTACGGATATCAGGGAGTTGGAAAGGTACAGCAGTAAAGTGGTCATTGAATTCGCAAAATTGGTTGAGGATACAAAAAGAGAAGAAAGTGTATCTGGTTATACAGAGAAATGTAAACAGTACATTTGGAAGCATTATAATAAGAAGATTTATCTTGAGGATATTGCGGTTACACTTGGAATCAGTCAGGGGCATCTGTCCAGGACATTCCGTAAAGATATGGATGCTATGTAAAGATTGCCATAGCATCCATTATGACAAGCTGATTATTATGG
>CAJUPF010000132.1 GCA_910588565.1 uncultured Lachnospiraceae bacterium | reverse complement strand
ACTGAATTATAATTGCAAATGTAATATTTTCGTAATTTTAAAAGTTTATCCTGGATTCACAGGGAAATTCCATCCCCCAGATGTCCCGGATCTGATCCAGCAGCCGCATCACCCGCAGCGACTCACTGTGGGGCATTTGCGGACACTCTGTCCGGCCTTCCTCAATTGCTTTGATACAGGACAGCACTTCATATTCATAACCAGTGATCTGCGCCGGCGCTTTGTGACAGGCAAGTAACTCCCGATCTGCATTATACACACGGATTTCCTCACAATTATTGATATTCTGCACTTCAATAAATCCTTTATCGCCAAAAATAATCCCCTGCCTGTCCGTCAATGCCAGCATACTGCTGTGCAGAACCGCCAGTTTTCCATCCGCAAAGGTCAGCGTTATACTGTTTGTCCAGTCTACGCCCCTTGGGGACATAACTGCTGTTGTATGGATATCCTTTATCTCGCTGTGAAACGCCATCAATGCAAAATTCAACGGATAAACGCCCACATCCAAAAGCGCTCCGCCAGCCAGTTCCGGGCTTTGCAAACGCTCAACGCCGCCCAGAATATACCCCAGGTTTGCCGTCAGGGAAGTCACCTCCCCAATAACGCCTTCCGCCAGTAAATCATCCAGCATTTTTCTTGACGGCATATACCTAGTCCAGATCGCCTCTGCCAGAAGCAGTTTTTTCTCTTCCGACAGGCGGATCAGTTCTTCGGCCTGCGATGCATTTACAGTAAACGCTTTCTCCACCAAAACATGCTTTCCATGCTCTAAGCACATTTTGGCATGGATAAAATGATGAGAGTGGGGAGAAGCCACATATACCAGTTCCACTGCCGGATCTTCTAACATTTCTTCATACGATCCGTATGCCTGTTCAAATCCCCATTTCTCTGCAAATTCCTTTGCTTTTTCATAACTTCTTGAAGCTACCGCATAGCATTCTGCCTGCTCCATCTGTGTCATCGTCTTTGCCATGCTGTGCGCAATCTTCCCCGCTGCCAGTATTCCAATTTTCATCCTATTACCTCCTAGTCAAATGATTCCAATCGCCCTCTGAGCTTTTGTCCCCAATGCCAGAGCAATTTTTAAACACGCTCTAGTATCCACTGCAGCCAGCCCCTGACCGAGCTTGCCCGCCTGTCAATCAGGTTTTCACTGCAGACCTGCAGTTCTCTCATTTTTCCTGCAATCATGCGTTTCTCCGGTACGCCTCCCGTCCGCAGCACAATTTCAAATAATTCGTGAAATATCTGATGTTCCAGCATCAGCTTCACATACTCCAGCTGGCGCTCCTTATATCTCATCTTCAGTAATTTTCTGCCGGATTTGGTAATATGCACTTTAATCCCTTCCTCATCCGTAAGCTTTTCGGCTAATCCCAGGTATCTGCAGGCATTAAAATAATAATCGGACTGCCGTTCTTTAAATCCGAATACGATCGCAATTTCTGCTGTCGTCATCGGATTTTCATTCAGATGCTCTGTCAGGGATATCACCTTATAAAAACTGTCCGCCTGGATAAACGCCACCTTTGGCTCCGGCTGCACCGCCGTCTTTTTCCAGACTGCACACAGCTCCTCCATTGTAATCGCAATATCCTCCAGACTGTAATTACGCTCCTGCACCAGCCGAATCGAGCTGTAATCTTTCTTATCGGTAAATTCATATTCCAGCAGCCGGAAAATATTATTTGAGTAAACCATAAATACAGGACGAATCGGTTTTTGTATTTTTTCACTCCAAACTCTTGTGGGATAATACAATTGCCGGATTAAAAAGTTACTATGAACAACGTTTTTCCCTTCCATAACCGAAAAGACATTCTGGTTCTCAAATCCGCCATCTATTTCAATCTGGGAATTTTCCACAGTAATATATGATTTTGCCTCTTTTTTCCCTGTTCCTGGAAAGCCGTCTACATAAAACCCAAAACTCCCGGAACCCATACGCCCGGAAACTGTCTGCACCATATGCTTCTCACCCAGAAAATCCTCTAAAATCCCGGCGATACTCATAATATTTATGGCGCTGGCTTCTGAGCGGATATCATGAATATCGATCGTTTCATAGTAATCCGGAATATCCGCGCCTGTCATCTGCCTGATATCGGAAACCATTTCCGGAAAATCCTGGTATAAATCAAACTCGCCAAGCACATACGTCCCCCGTGTCACCGGCAAAATCGCAATTTTCCTGCCGAATACTCCCGGAAGCGACTCTCTTGTGTCAAATTTAGTCATCAGACGGGGCTCCTTGACTTCCCGAATCTGATCCGCTGTAATATAAAACCGTCCGTTTTTTTGGATTTCCTGTTCAATCTGATATTTCTCAAACAGGATCTCCCACTTTTCATCAATCAGGCTCATAATTCCGCACCAGCACTTCCTTAATCTGCCCGCGCTTTTCCGGCTTTACATTAATCGCCCGTTTGGCGTTGACATGCTCTACAATGTAATCCTGATATAACTCCTCAATAAACGCGCAGGAAGAATTTGACAGCAGAAATTTAATTCCTTTTGCGTTCAGCGCGTCACATTGCGCTTTTAACGCAATCTGTTCCTGTTCCCCAAATCCGCCTGCCGTATAGCCGGTAAAAGACGCCGAAGCGCTGATTGGCATATAAGGCGGATCTAAATATACAAAAGCGCCTTTCCGGATTCCCTTCAAAGCTTCTCTGTAGTCGCCGCATTTAATTGTAATATTTGCCCTGTTAAAATAGGTATGCAGGGCACGTATAGTCGCTTCATTCGTAATATTCGGATTCTTATATCTGCCCCAGGGCGAGTTAAACTCCCCCGCGCTGTTTACCCGGAACAGGCCATTGTAACAGGTCTTATTTAAATAGATTGTCCTTGCCGCCCGCCCGACCTTTGTCATATGTTCAAATGCCTCTTTATCCCGATCCAGCGCACGTATACGGTAAAAATAATCCTCACAGCTCTTTTCTTTATGCTCCCGCAACGTTTGGATCAATTCCTCCGGTTCTTCTTTTATCGTTATGTAAACATTGATCAATTCCTGGTTGGAATCATTGATCACCGCTTTGTGCGGCTGTCTGCAAAAGAGTACCGCTCCTCCTCCTATAAATGGTTCATAATAAGTAGAACATTTCGGAATGAGCGGCTCAATGCTGTCCAACAGCTGCCTTTTTCCGCCTACCCACTTTAATATCGGCGAAACGAAAGGATCTTTTTCTGCCATTCCCGTGCCTCCTGTGTTTGAAAATCAGAACTCTTATTCTGCTTATCATATCATGATTTTCTCTAAATCTCAATGTGAATTATCGCATAAAATTTTGCATTAAAATATAAACCGCTGTGTCGGATAGCCAAATTCAATTAACAGTTCCGCTGCCGGAAAGAACAAGCGCATCGCAGACCTCGTTGGATTTTGGTTTGAGCCAGGCGGACAGGAACGCTTCCATGTCAAAGGTGTTCTTATCGTCCACATCGGCAGTTTACTGAAAATTAGGGCCCTTTGTGATGTCATATTTATCCGACAAAAACGGGCGGACGCCCCGCAGCTGAAGGATACATTTTTCTCCGTCCATTACCGCAAGCTCATCCTGGCTCATCAGCTCTTTGCCGCATTGTCAGGTGAAGAAGTTACAGTTCACGGCCAATGTCATGAACTTAAGGGGCAAGCGTTATGATAGGCGA
>CAJUPF010000131.1 GCA_910588565.1 uncultured Lachnospiraceae bacterium | reverse complement strand
CTTTATTGGCCGGATGCCCTGCAGCGGGGTGCAGGGCACCGTGAATAGTAACTGAACTGTTACAGGAGCGTGAATCAAATTTTCAGCCAGGCTGCAGAGGAAGACTGCCGTATGGTATAATGCTTTCTGTCGCAGCATGGGCCAGATCATACAATAAGGAGAACATAAGAGTTTTTGCGAAATGTTAATTTGCGTTGCTTGCCGCAACGGGCTTTCCTCCGTATAATAGCGGTGAAAGGAGGTCATACCTGATGCTAAACGAAAACATGAAAGCAATGAGAAAATCCAAAGGGCTTTCGCAAGAGGAGCTTGCAATCAAGTTGAATGTGGTGAGACAAACGATCTCTAAATGGGAGCAAGGCCTGTCGGTTCCAGATGCCGATATGCTGATTTCCATATCAGAGGTATTTGAAACCTCGGTAAGCACATTGCTTGGAGAAACCGTTGTCGGGACGAAGGCTGATGACTTAAGGGCAATTTCCGAGAAGCTTGAGGTCATAAATCTGCAGCTTGCGCGTGGAAAAGCGATGAGACAAAAAATGTTCCATTGGCTGTGGATCTTATTATGTGCGGTTATAGTGGCTATTTTTGCAGCCCTAACCGTATTAAACAGTCCTTACATGGGCTGGGATTATAGTCATCCCGAAACTACTGTTGTCGGAGTAGTTTTTCACGCATTTGAGTGGCTGTTTGTTCGGATAGCGCCGCTTGCCTTGATTGGAGCAATTATTGGGGTTTGCTTAACACGGAAGAAAGCGTGAAATTACCCGGCTTTTTGGGGGAACAGTACTGATTTATAACTTCCGATTTATCACATGAAATGATTTATCGTATATCTCTGGCGGCTTCAAGTCTGGGTATTGAAGCCGCCTGCAAGAATATAATTACGGGAGCTTTGTCTATGGTTTTGGTTCCCGGCCGGCCGGATCGCTGGTATGCTGGCTGTCATTGTTCTTGCGGTATTTTTCTTTTTTTCTGAGCTGCCTTCTTATCAGCAGTACAATCAAAATAATAATAACCGCCAGAACTGCAAATACCGGTATATTGCCGATAAACCAGATGCCAAATCCCCGGAATGCCCGTCCAACCCCATACAGGCGGTCAGAAAACCGGGAGGACGCTTCCGCCCAGAATCCCTTCTGTTCCGGCGACGTTTCACGGGCGACTTCATTGACCGACAGATTTACAGTACTGTAATCCACCTGGTTATCATAGACACGAAGCTGAGATGTATAAGATTCTATCTCATAGCGGACTTCTGTCAGCCGTTCCTGAATATCAAAAACATCGGAAAGCTTCTTTGCCTGTTCCAGTAGTGTCAGCAGTGTTTCTTCTTCTGTCTTCAGAGCTTTTAGATGACTCTCCGTATCTACATACTGCAGCGTCACATCATCTGTCGATCTGCTGTCATAAACTACAGTTCCATTTTCATCAACTGCAGAGACAAACTCTCCCAGTTTATCCGCCGGAATCCGGATGCGGAAATTGGCATATCTGTCCTGGTATTCCAATGCCCCGCTGATCTCAGAACTTTCGATATAACCGCCCAGCGCTTCTACGTTTTGGCTGACTGCAGTGTAAAACGCATCAAATTCCCTGGTTTCTACTGTCAGAGTCTCCGTTACAATCAGCTTCCGGGAAGCCTGTTCCCCGGCATTTTTTACCGCGTCCGCATTGGAGCTTCCATCCACGGCAGTATCATAATCGGCATTATCCGCCGTATCAGATATCTCTGCTTTTTCTGATTTTTCCATCCCGTAACCAGACGTGGCTTCCGCTGCCGGGGAACTGGACGCTGTATCATTCATTGACATACTTCCGCCGCAGCCGGATAAAACCAATACACTCAAAACTCCTAATATCATCATAATCTGTTTCTTCATAGAAATTCCTCCTTATACATCTTTTTATCAAATCATTTTCGTAACGGGTTATTTTTCATACCCAGGCTCAGCAGCTTCTTCCTGTTGGGAAGGGGCGTCCCAGACCAACTCATTATGTCAATTAAGATCATTCCAGTTGACTTCAGTTTCCCCATATTTAAAGTAAAGCCAGTAGGCATCGTTGATTTTTACAACGATATGCTCGCCGTACTGATATACTTTACAGCCGACGATAGGGTGGTTTGCCTGAAAATTTTCCTTTGGTATGCCGTCTGTAGGGGCTGCGCTGTCGGTAATATCGCTTTCTATTTCGCCAAGGTATACAAAATCGTCGTTCCATTCCGGATAGCTTTGCTGGTCGCTGGATTGGATATATAGGGTGTCATTTACATAAACCATTGGCGCTGCGTCGGCTGCAGCCGACTCCGTGATCAGCTCATTGTCGCTGTCCTGCTGTGAGGCGGCGGCCGAATCATCCATCAAATCGCTGCCGCTGCCTTTCTGTGAGATAGCGGCCGAATCAGCGGCCATATCGCTGCTGTTGTCCTGCTGTAAGTTAAGCATAACTACCCCGGCAGAAAGAAGAATTGTAAGACAAGCTGCCATGGCGCCCAGTATTTTCCAGTTCGCTTTTTTCTTAGGAGTCAGTTTCGCTTCTGCCACGAGATCGCCGTCGAGTTCTCCCAGGACTTCAAAAAAATCTTCTTTTTTCATAATTCAAAGCCCCTTTCTGTCAAATATGCTTTCAACTGTTTCCTTGTCCGCTCCAGTTTTTTAGAAACGGTTCCCTGCAGCATACCATAGTCTTTGGCAATATCTGAAATGGAATCGGCATACCAATAGCGGCGGACAAACAGATTCCGCTTGTCCTGTGAAAGATTTCTTACAAAAGAATTGATCTCTTTTACAAGGTCTTGCTGTTCTATAATCTGTTCTACCGTATCCACATCGGAAACGCAGTCGGCAAGTTCATCTAAAATAAGCATGATTTCTCCGCCGCCCCGTTTTTTGGCATGATTGTGCTTATACCTGTTAAACGACAGGTTCCGCGTAATTTTACCAAGGAATGCAGCCAATTGCGCCGGCCAGTGAGCCGGCATGGAATTCCATGCGTGCAGCCAGGTATCATTGAGACATTCTTCTGCATCTTCCTCATTATTTAAAATATTCTTGGCAATGGTTTTGCAGTAGCAGCCATACTTATCGGATGTTGCCCGGACAGCCTGATCATTTCTGTCCCAATATAGCTGAATAATGTGATTATCGTCCATACAAATCCCCCTTTCACTTATATACACAACTTTCTGGCAAAAATCTGACATTTATTTTTTATAATATACCGTTTTTATAACAACGTCTATATAAAAGCCACCAACAATTTACGCGCTGTCCTGTGTATGTTACATTTCACACCCACGCCAGTTTTGGCAAATATTTCGTATCATCTGGTGTGAAATGTAACCGGTGTATCGCTATAATTCGACAGCCAGCTCTGAGCGTCCCCTTTGAAACACAAATCATGTTCTCACAGAACGCGCAGACCTATCTGAACTGCTATTCATTTACATCAATAAACTGCAAAAAATTCAATTATTCACTTGATTTCTGATTTTTAAGGGTGTAAATTAATTTGGGAGTGTGAAATTTTATGTATATCGTGTTTTTATTATTATGGATTTTACTAAACGGACAATTTAATATGGAAATCCTGCTGTTTGGACTTGTTATTGCAGGGGTAATGTATGCGTTTTTCTGTAAATTTCTGGAGTATTCTCCGGCAAAAGACATTTTGCTGCTTTGGAAACTGCCATATATCCTGATGTATGTCCTGATTTTGATCTGGGAAATCATTAAAGCCAATATACACGCTATTCGTCTGGCGCTAAGCTATCGAAGTGAAATCGATCCTGTAATTGTGAAGTTTCAGACAGACTTGAAATCCAGGGCGGCAAGGGTTGCGCTTGCCAATTCCATTACGCTGACGCCAGGGACGATTACGGTGGCGTTGGAGGAAGATGAACTGATTGTTCATGCGCTGGATGTGGATCTGGTCAGAGGGATTGACGACAGCGTATTTGTCCATATGCTCCGCA
>CAJUPF010000130.1 GCA_910588565.1 uncultured Lachnospiraceae bacterium | reverse complement strand
TTTCAAGCATCCAGCCCCTCGCCGAAGGCGACTTGGAATGGGCTGGATGCGTTACTGTTCACGGGTCAGGAACGCGCATTTACTGCGCGTTCCGTGAGAACATGATACAAGTTCGGGGCGATTTTTGCGAAGCAAAACTTTAAATATCGCCCCGAAACGTTACTGTGAGCGGCCTTCCAGGCCGTGAACAGTAACAACAATTCAGCCTTCCGGCTTCACTGTTACGGAATCCGCCCATTTTAAATTTGCCTGCGGCAAAGGGGCGGATTCCCGGCTGTTCAAATTCGTTGGCTGCTAACTGCGCAGCAAGCGCGCAGTTGCAGGCTGAACTGTTACGGAAATTATTACTGTTAGATGCTTTTCATGGGCAGAGGGGAGGAACTGTTTACAGTTGTTTTTTTCAAAGAGGTCGGTTCTGAGCTGGCTGTTGTAATTTATGCGGTAAAAATTTTATTATTAGGTTGACATATGCGTTATAACTGTATATACTGTTTATATACAGAAAGGAGAGCACACATATGGAGATCATTATCAGAAACTCCAGCGGCAAGCCAATCTATGAGCAGATTTATACCCAGATAAAGGATATGATCTTAAACGGCACTCTCTCGGAGGGCGAGATGCTTCCATCCATACGGGGATTAGCCAAGGATCTGCGCATCAGTGTGATTACGACAAAGCGGGCATATGATGAACTGGAACGGGAAGGCTTTGTTCATACCGTAGCTGGAAAAGGCTGCTTTGTCGCAGGCACGAACCGCGAACTGATTCAGGAAGAAAATCTGAAAAAAATAGAACAACATATGTTGGCCATCCGCCAGCTGGCTGCCAGCTGCGGCATTAGCAGCGAAGAACTGATAGAAATGTTCCGCACATTGGAAACAGAAGTCTGGAAATAAGGAGGAATTATGAACAACGAATCAAATGCAATCGAACTTCAGCATGTAACTAAAAACTATTCCACTTTTACTTTAAAGGATATCAGCCTGTCCCTTCCCAGCGGATGCATTATGGGGCTGATTGGAGAAAATGGGGCCGGAAAAAGCACTACGATACAGCTTATTATGAATACCCTGAAACGGGAAGCGGGAGATATCTTTGTACTGGGCAAAAATAACCAGTCCAAAGAGTTCCGGCAGGTAAAAGAAGATATCGGCATCGTACTGGACGAAGCGAATTTCCCGGAAGTTTTAAACCTGAAAAATGTAAACCATATGATGAAGCACACTTACAAAAACTGGCAGGAGGATCTGTTTTTTCAATATGCCAGGCAGTTTGAGCTGGAGGAAAAGAAGCTGTTTAAAGAATATTCCAGAGGCATGAAGATGAAGCTTGCGATCGCAACGGCATTATCCCATCAGCCAAAGCTTTTGATTCTGGATGAAGCCACCAGCGGTTTAGACCCCATTATCCGGGATGAAGTTCTTGAACTGTTCAATGATTTTACCAGGGAGGAAGACCATTCTGTCCTGATTTCCTCCCATATTATCAGCGACCTGGAGAAAATCTGCGATTATATCGCATTTCTGCATCAGGGAGAGCTGCTGTTCTGCGAAGAAAAGGATCGGCTGCTGGAAGAATACGGTATCCTGCATACAAATGACAAATCCATAGCCGATATTCCGGCAGAAGCAGTTTCCGGTAAAAGAGAGGGAAAATATTCCACAGAATTACTCGTCAAACGCGCTCTGATTTCCCCTGCATTTGATGTAGAACCGGCAAGCATCGAAGATATTATATTATTTCTGGTAAAAAACAGGAGGTATTAAAATGACAGGATTATTGTTAAAAGATGGTTACACCATGTTGCGGCAGGCAAAATTTTTCTTGGTTATGGTTGTTATTTTAGCATTTCTGCCCTCGGATTTTGTGTACGGCTATGCAATCTTTTATGCCGCTTTACTGACAACAACAACACTGACCTATGATCAAAGGGTTAAATGGGATAATCTGGCCAATATGTTCCCCTATACAGCAGGACAGATTGTAGGCAGCAAATATCTCGCTGGTTATCTATACGTTACAATTGCTGTTATTCTGAGTATCTGCGGCAGGTATGCAAATGCCCTGCTGGACGGCCGCCCGGCGACATCTATGGAATTGGCAACGCCCTTGATCATAGGATGTGCCGCAACAGTTATGTCCGCCATTTATCTCCCATTCGCATTTTGGATTGGCGAGGAAAAAGGACGTCTGATTTTTGTACTATTCACTGTGGTTTCTATTATAGGGCTGATGTCTATTATAGAAACTGACGCACTCTCTATGCTGAATATCAATCTGATGCTTCTGCTGCTCGCAGCGCTTGGACTTACAATTGCCATCAACTTTATCTCTTTCCTGGCGGCAATATTTTTATATAAACGCAGAAAGGTATAAAGCCCATAAAAAATACCCCCGCAGGAACCAAAGTTAATCAAACTGACAGGATTCCTGCGGGGGTATTGTATTTCTTCAATATGTATCTGATCTATCTTTTGTCAGAATTTCTTATTTTTCTCAAAATTAGAAAAAGTTCTTCCTGTTTCAATATAAAGCGGCTTTTTATCTTCCGGCATTGCCCGATATATATTTACAAGGTGGCGTTCGTCTGCGTTATAAGGAGATGTACTGGAGTCTCTTAACGTGGTCAGGCCATAGATATAATCTGTAGTTGTATTAAAATACGATGCAAGCCGGATTACTGTGTTTGCATCTGGCTGACGACGGTTTTTCACATACCCATTTAATGTTGTGGTTGATATATTCAAGTCTTCTGCTAATTGCTTTTGGGTAATCCCATCCTGTTCCAGCAGGCTGCGCAATTGACTTCCAATATCCAAACATCATTCCTCCTCTCAACGAGAATGTATTCCCGAAAAAATCGACCTCCAAAAACAAATACAGGGGAAATTCCAGAAGTACATAGAGAATATTGTATAGCAAACCCGCTGAAAAAAGTTTAAAATACGCGAAAAGCGTATCCAATTTCCGCAAATATTCATAACGCGTATTTTTTATTATTCAATGTCGTATGGCATAAAGGGAGACCTGGAAGGCATTTCCTAAAACTGCTATCTGACATTCCTTTAGAACCAGGCTCCATCAAACCCAATAATCTGCCCTGTCAAATAAGCAGGTGATGACGCCAGCTGAAAGAGGAATTCTGCCGCTTCCATTGGTTTTGCAAAATATCCCGCTGGAATCTCCTCTTCTAACTGCCTGCGTTCCCCGGCTTCAAATCCGGCATTCATATCCGTATCAATCACACCAAAAGCAACCGCATTGACCTGTATATTACTGGGTGCAAGTTCTTTAGCCAAAGCTCTGGTAAAGGCATTCATCCCTCCTTTAGAAGCAGAATAGGCAGCCTCACAGGAAGCGCCATATATTCCCCAGTCAGAAGAAATATTGATAATCTTCCCCGATTTCTGAGCAACCATATATGGAATCGCGCATTTGCAGCATGCAAATACAGACGTCAGATTTGTATGCAGCACACGCTCCCATGCTTTATACGGCATCTCACTGAGCAGACCGATATAAGAAATCCCGGCATTATTTATTAAAACGTCTACTCCTCCGCAAAAAGTTTCTATCTCCCGAAACATCCCACAGACAAATTCGTAATTTCCAATATCGCCGCAGCAGCAAAGCGTCTGGATATGAAACTTCGTTTCCAGCTCCCCGGAAAGTTCCGTCAATATATTCGCGGAATGCATACTATTTAAAATTAAATCATAACCTCCGCCCGCAAAAGCGAATGCTGCAGCCCGTCCTATTCCTCTGGACGCTCCTGTGATAAGCGCTGTTTTTCGTCTCATCTCATACCTCCTGATGTTTCATCTATACTTGTGGTTATTATAAAACAGAAAAAATACAAGCGCAAACCGCAAAGAAGATAAAGATTGTATCATCCTATTTCAAGTTTGCCTGCGGCAAAGAGGACGGGTCCCGGCTGCTGTGTTCTATTGACCGCTAACTGCGCAGCTGCGGGCTGAACTTTTGTTACAGTTCACGGCCTAACCCGGCCGCAAACTGTAACGCATCCAGCCCAT
>CAJUPF010000129.1 GCA_910588565.1 uncultured Lachnospiraceae bacterium | reverse complement strand
CTGCCAGCATGAGCTGAAAGCGCAGATGAAAAGCGAGACGTTTTCCCTGATGACCCGCTATGGAATTGTAAAAGAACGTTTTGCAGCCCTGGCCACAGACGCTATCCGGGCAAATCTGCTGGAATACTGCGGCTATAAGACGCAGATACTGGAGTTTGTGGAACTCTCCCATACCCCGAAAAATCTGTTGATCCGGGGGATTTTAAAGCAGGGAGGGCAGTCCGGGCATCAAAAGAAACTGCTGGAAGAAGCAGAGCGGATGATAGAGGAATACCATCTGGAACCGACGTTATACCGATTGATAACAAAGATGTATAGTTCTTCTGTTTTTGGAAATACTTTGCAGTGAAGTAACCAGTCATTTACTGGAACAGAAAACAGGAGGAATGAATATGCGTGCAGTAGTAGATAAAGATACCTGCATTGGCTGCGGTCTTTGTATTGCAACAGAACCAGATGTATTTGTTATGGATGATGATGGAAAAGCGCTTAGTATTGCGGATACGACAGATGAAAACAGAGATTCCGTTGAGACTTGTATCAGCGGATGTCCGGTGGATGCGATTCATGAAGAGGGATAGCCGTATTCGTTGAAACAGGTATTTATAAATAAGCCCGCCGTATGGCGGGTTTATTTGTGGTGGAACAGCTCCGTTACGTTTCCTATTTCTAAAAATCCTCTTCACAAAGTAGTTTACATTTTCCCGATTAATGATTATTATAATCATGATACCATATGATATATATCGATAAGGAAGTGAGGAAACGATATGGGTGGATTTTTTGGCGTAGCGTCAAAACAGGATTGCGTTTTTGATTTGTTTTTTGGAATTGATTATCATTCGCATCTGGGAACCAGGCGCGGAGGAATGGCAGTCTGCGGCGAGAGTGGATTTGACCGCGCAATTCACAATATAGAAAATGCGCCGTTCCGTACCAAATTTGATAAGGATGTACAGAAAATGTCAGGGAATATAGGAATTGGCTGTATATCCGATTATGAACCGCAGCCATTGCTGGTTCGTTCCCATCACGGAACCTATGCAATTACAACAGTCAGCAAAATCAATAATACCAAAGAGTTAGGAGCGATGCTGTTAAACAACGGCTGTTCGCATTTCCTGGAGATGAGCGGCGGCGATATCAATGCAACGGAACTGATTACAGCTCTGATCAACCAGAAGGAAAACCTGATTGACGGCATCCGTTATGCACTGGAAGTAATTGACGGCTCTGTATCTATCTTACTGATGAACCAAAAGGGAATCTATGCAGCCAGAGACAACTATGGCCGCACGCCGGTCGTGATTGGAAAAAAAGAAGAGGCATTTTGTGTATCCTTTGAAAATTTTGCATACAAAAATCTTGGATACAGCGATTACAAAGAACTGGCTCCGGGAGAAATTGTAGTCATTACCGATGAGAAATGTGTTACGCTGTCCGAACCGGATCATAACAGGGAGACGAAGATCTGTACCTTTTTGTGGGTATATTACGGGTATCCCTCCAGTTCGTATGAAGGCACCAGTGTAGAGCGGATGCGCAATGAGTGCGGACGCAAGATGGCACAGCGGGATCATGTAAAGCCGGATATTGTAGCCGGAGTGCCGGATTCCGGGACAGCTCATGCCATTGGCTATTCAAATGAATCCGGAATCCCGTTTTCCAGGCCGTTTATTAAATATACCCCGACCTGGCCCCGTTCCTTTATGCCAACCATGCAGAGCCAGAGGAACCTGATTGCAAAAATGAAGCTGCTGGCAGTGGAAGAGCTGATTCGGGATAAGAGCCTGCTGTTAATTGACGATTCCATAGTAAGAGGTACCCAGCTGCGGGAAACGACGGAATTTTTATATCAGAGCGGAGCAAAAGAGGTGCATATCCGCCCTGCCTGCCCGCCGCTTTTATACGGGTGTAAATATCTGAATTTTTCACGTTCTTCTTCGGAAATGGATCTGATTACCCGAAGGGTGATTGACCGTCTGGAACAAGGCAGTGTAACGGATGAAGTCCTGCAGGAATATGCAGATCCGGAATCGGAAAAATATGAGCAGATGGTAGAGGAAATCCGCAAAGAACTGAATTTTACCACACTGCGGTTTAACCGCCTGGATGATATGCTGGATTCTGTCGGCATAGACAAGTGCAAATTATGCACCTATTGCTGGAATGGAAAATAGAGATGTATAAGAAGACAATATATGCCTGTTTTATCGGTTATATTGTACAGGCAATCGTAAATAATTTTGTCCCGCTGCTGTTTCTGACATTTCAGTCGCAGTATGGTATTCCGCTGTCTCAGATCACATTTCTGATTACGTTTAATTTTGCGGTACAGCTTGTGGTGGATCTGCTGGCAGCGGGGTTTGTGGATCGGATTGGATACCGCGCCGCGGCATTACTGGCGCATCTGTTTGCGGCGGCCGGACTGTTGCTGCTTTCCTGCCTGCCGGAATGGATGGCAGATCCGTTTGCCGGAATACTGATTTCCGTTGTAATTTATGCCATAGGGGGCGGGCTGCTGGAAGTCATTATCAGCCCGATTGTAGAATCCTGCCCGACAGACAATAAAGAAGCGGCTATGAGCCTTCTGCATTCTTTTTACTGCTGGGGGCATGTTGCGGTAGTGCTGCTGTCTACCTTGTTTTTCCAGCTGGCGGGGATTGGACATTGGAAATACCTTGCTATACTGTGGGCGCTTGTGCCGCTGCTCAACGGAATGCTCTTTCTGAAAACGCCGATTGCGCCTGTTCTGCCGGAGGGGGAAACAGGCCTTACCTTCCAGGAACTGCTGAAAAACAGAGTATTCTGGTTGTTGATGCTTTTGATGGTATGTGCAGGCGCCTGCGAACAGGCAGTCAGCCAGTGGGCCTCTGCGTTTGCGGAAGCGGGCCTTTCGATCAGCAAGACGGCGGGAGATCTTGCAGGCCCTATGTTTTTTGCAGTCCTGATGGGCGCCGCAAGGGCATTTTATGGGAAATACGGGGACAAGCTGGATTTGATCCGGTTTATGAAAGGAAGCGGAATCCTGTGCCTCTTTTGCTATCTTATAATTTCCCTGGCTCCGGTTCCGTTCCTAAACCTGCTGGGCTGCGGCCTTTGCGGCTTGTCCGTAGGCATTCTCTGGCCCGGCACATTCAGCCTGGGTTCCGCGGGTATCCGCGGCGGAGGAACGATGATGTTCGCCTTTTTTGCCCTGGCCGGGGATGTCGGCTGCAGCCTTGGCCCTACCTATGTAGGAGGGATGATGGGACTGTTCCATGGAAATATGAAACTGGGCATTTTGCTGGCAAGTCTCTTTCCAATTCTGCTGCTGGCGGGACTTTATTCCCGCATTACAAGCAGGATATCGCATTAGCTCCCCGCAGGCAGAGACAGCCCTATCCGGGGCGTCCCGCATGAAAAAAAGAATGATTTCATTTCTGCATCATACAATAGAACAAAAGAGTTTACCTGAGGTGTATATGAACTATAGAAAAGCGCTGCTGATTCTTCTGCTTTTTCTGTTTATGTATGGTGCAGGGGCAGGAGCCGCTAAAATCGTAGATGTTTTCAGCGGCTTTCATTCTGTACAAAGTACAACCGATAACTGGGGCCTTGGCTTTGGCGAGGAAGGAAGCGTTCCAACCGGAAATGTAAGCGCTGAAGAACTAAAAGAATACGACGCCTATTATGTAGGGGATACCACAAAACAAGTTATTTATCTTACCTTTGACTGCGGATATGAAAACGGCAACACGGAAAAGATTCTGGATGCATTAAAGAAACACAATGCCACAGGAACCTTTTTTGTTGTGGGCAATTTTCTGGAAACAGCGCCTGAAATTGTAAAGCGGATGCAGGCGGAGGGCCATCTTGTGGGAAACCATACTTATCATCATCCGGATATGTCGCAAATCAGTGATTTGTCCTCGTTTCAAAAAGAAATGGATGACGTGGCCAATCTCTATCAGCAAATCACAGGGGAAGAAATGATAAAACTCTACCGTCCGCCCCAGGGAAAATACAATACGGATAATCTGGCTATGGCAAAAGAACTGGGCTACCATACCTTTTTCTGGAGTCTGGCATATGTGGACTGGTATCAGGACAATCAGCCCACCGCAGAAGAAGCCTACAGCAAACTGCTGCCCCGCATTCATCCGGGAGCAATTGTTTTGCTGCACAGCACATCTTCTACAAATGGAGACATTCTGGATGAACTGCTGACAAAATGGGAAGAAATGGGGTACACGTTTGGATCGCTGGAGGAATTTTTACAGGAAAGCCCCGGACTGTCCCCACAGCCAGCGTTAAGAAATGAATAGCAAAAACAAAGTTACTATTCACGGCGCCCTGCACCCCGCTGCAGGGCATCCGGCCAATAAAGCA
>CAJUPF010000128.1 GCA_910588565.1 uncultured Lachnospiraceae bacterium | reverse complement strand
CCGGCTTTCTGTTTGTGAATACATCCGGGAATGTATGGAATGAGCCGGGATTCCGTGAACTGATAAAAAGGATTGTGGAGCGGCACAACAAGGATGCAGAAGAAAACCATACAGAAAAGATTGAGAATTTTTGTCCACACATGGTTCGGCATACTTACACAAGCCTTGCTTACTCTGCTGGGGCTGATGTGAAGATTGTGAGCCAGAACCTCGGACACGCTTCTACATCCGTGACACTGGACACATATACGCATCTGACAGAGGATAAAAAGAAAGAGCAGGAAGCAGTGGCGCAGACGGTTAGAATATCATAATAGCTGTGACAAATTCGAGAAGAAAGACGGAAAAAGATAGACCATGATAAAAGTACACTAAATGGCAGCAGCATGGAAATAAACAGTGATAACACAAGACGGAGAAATATGAACAAAAGTTCGTAAAGAAAAAATGCTTGACACCACATCGCAACTGTGCTATCCTACCCAAGGTGATCAAATGGAAACAAAGGTAAAACAGGCATATCTCTATGATTTTTATGGAGAACTGTTAAACGGGCATCAGAGAAAAGTATATGAGGATTTCTTTTTCCATGATCTGTCCTTAAGTGAAATCGCTGAGGATGAAGGCATCAGCCGTCAGGGCGTGCACGATATGATTAAGCGCTGCTCTAGGGCGCTGGAAGGATATGAGAACAAACTTCATCTGGTGGATAAGTTTCTGTATATCAGGGAAAAGATCGGAACCATCCAGAATCTGGCACGATCCTACGATGAAACCAATCAGGAAATGATCCGAACAGAAATTGAGAGGATTTCCAATGAAATAATAGAGGAGCTGTAATATGGCATTCGATAATCTGTCCGAAAAATTGCAGAATGTATTTAAAAACTTAAGAAGTAAGGGAAGATTAACCGAAGAAGATGTGAAGTCTGCGCTGAAAGAAGTCAAGATGGCATTATTAGAAGCAGATGTTAACTTCAAAGTGGTGAAGCAGTTCATCAAAACGGTACAGGAACGCGCCATTGGCCAGGATGTTATGAACGGCTTAAATCCCGGTCAGATGGTTATTAAAATCGTAAATGAAGAAATGGTATCCCTGATGGGTTCTACGACAACCGAAATTGCGCTGAAATCCGGCAGTGAACTTACAATTATTATGATGGCAGGCTTACAGGGCGCAGGAAAGACCACCACGACTGCCAAGATCGCCGGCAAGTTCAAGCAGAAAGGCAAAAAGCCCCTTCTCGCAGCCTGTGACGTCTACCGCCCCGCAGCGATTGATCAGTTAAAAATCAATGGGGAAAAACAAGGTGTGGAAGTTTTTTCCATGGGCAATAAGAACAGCCCGGTCAACATTGCAAAAGCTGCAGTGGAACATGCGCAGAAGAATGGTTTCCAAATTGTTATTATCGATACCGCAGGGCGGCTGCATATAGATGAAGAAATGATGGAAGAACTGGCTGCTATCAAGGCCAATGTAGACGTATCCCAGACCATATTGGTTGTGGATTCCATGACAGGCCAGGATGCAGTGAACGTTGCCAGTATGTTTGATGAGAAAATCGGCATTGACGGCGTGATTCTGACTAAATTGGACGGCGATACCAGAGGCGGCGCGGCGCTTTCGATCCGGTCAGTGACCGGAAAACCCATTCTCTATGTGGGTATGGGGGAAAAGCTTTCGGATTTGGAGCAGTTTTATCCGGATCGTATGGCTTCACGTATCCTTGGCATGGGCGATGTGCTGACTATGATTGAGAAAGCCCAGGAAGCCATAGACGAAGAAGAAGCCAAAAAGCTAGAACAGAAGATGAAAAAAGCGGAGTTCGACTTTGAAGACTACTTAAGTTCGATGAGCCAGATGAAGAAGATGGGCGGGCTCTCCAGTATTTTAGGTATGCTGCCAGGGATGGGCCAGATGAAGATGCCGGAATTTGACGAGTCAGAGGCGGAAAAAGGAATGAAGCGGACAGAGTCCATTATTTATTCCATGACGCCGGAAGAGAGACGGAACCCGGCGCTGTTAAATCCCAGCCGCAAGCGCAGAATTGCAAACGGGGCGGGCGTGGATATTTCAGAAGTAAACCGTTTGGTCAAGCAGTTTGAGCAGGCCAGGAAGATGATGAAGCAGATTCCCGGCATGATGGGCGGAAAACGGGGCAGGCGCGGCAAATTTAACCTGCCGTTTTAAGCGCGATTAAAGCAGCTATGCTTTGATTATAAATACACAGCTTTATTATATTACAATGCAGGAGGTGAAGGCAGATGGCAGTTAAAATCAGATTAAGAAGAATGGGAAAGAAGAAAGCTCCTTTCTATAGAATTATCGTTGCTGATTCCAGATCTCCAAGAGATGGAAGATTTATCGAGGAAATCGGTACTTACGATCCGGCCAAAGATCCCAGCGAGTATCATGTAAATGAAGAACTGGCAAAGAAATGGTTAGCAAACGGCGCGCAGCCAACAGATACGGTCAGCAGAATTTTCAAAGCAGCCGGAATCGAAAAATAAGAGGTATATGCGATGAAAGAATTAGTAGAAGTAATTGCGAAATCACTGGTTGATTACCCGGAAGAAGTAGTTGTAACTGAAACAGAGACCAATAAGGCCATCGTATTAGAGCTGCGGGTGGCACAGTCCGATATGGGCAAGGTAATCGGCAAACAGGGACGTATTGCAAAAGCAATCCGTTCCGTTGTGAAAGCAGCAGCCTCAAAGGGAGATAAGAAAGTTACTGTTGATATTATACAGTAACATCAGCCAGACCTGCCTGAATATGGGCAGGTCACATTTATAAGGAGGAAACATCATATGAGCAGAAAACCAACTGTTTTGATGATTTTAGACGGATTTGGTTTAAATAAAAAAACCGAAGGCAATGCGGTAGCCCAGGCAAATACCCCGAATATTGACCGTCTTATGAAAGAATATCCTTTTGTGGAAGGAAATGCCAGCGGGCTTGCCGTGGGACTTCCGGACGGACAGATGGGCAATTCCGAAGTCGGGCATTTAAATATGGGCGCCGGAAGAATTGTATATCAGGAACTGACCAGAATTACCAAAGAAATCGAAGACGGGGACTTTTTCAAAAATCCTGAATTATTAGCTGCAGTTGCAAATGTAAAGGAGAACCATTCCGATCTGCATTTGTACGGCTTATTGTCAGACGGCGGCGTACACAGCCATATCACACATCTCTATGGGTTGCTCGAACTGGCTAAACGGGAAGGTGTAGAACATGTCTATGTACACTGTTTCCTGGACGGAAGGGATACTTCCCCGACCTCCGGCAAGGATTTTATCGATGCGCTGGAAGCAAAGATGAAAGAAATAGGCGTAGGCAAGATTGCGACGATCTGCGGCCGTTATTATGCGATGGACAGAGACAACCGCTGGGATCGCGTGGAACAGGCTTACAGAGCCCTTACAGCAGGCGAAGGCGTCAGAGCCGCAAGCGCACCGGAAGCAATCCGCGCATCTTATGCGGATGACAAAACAGATGAATTTGTCCTGCCGACTGTTATTGAAGAACAGGGCGCTCCGGTTGCGACAATCAAAGACAATGACAGTATTATTTTCTTTAACTTCCGTCCTGACCGTGCAAGGGAAATCACAAGAACCTTCTGCATGGATGAATTTGACGGATTTGACAGAGGGCCAAGACGCAGGGTGAAATATGTGTGCTTCTCTGAATATGACGTTACAATCCCGAACAAAGAAATTGCGTTCAAAAAAATCGAGCTTCAGAATACATTTGGACAGTTTCTCGCGGACAATGGCAGGAAACAGGCAAGAATCGCAGAAACTGAGAAATATGCGCATGTGACCTTCTTCTTTAACGGCGGCGTGGAAGAGCCGAATCCGGGAGAAGACCGCATCCTGGTACCATCTCCCAAAGTTGCCACATATGATCTGCAGCCGCAGATGAGCGCTCCCGGCGTATGCGATAAGCTGGTGGAAGCGATTCAATCAGAGAAATATGACGTGATTATCATTAACTTTGCAAATCCGGATATGGTAGGCCATACGGGAATTTTAGAAGCGGCCATTAAAGCCGTGGAAACGGTAGACAGTTGTGTCGGCAGAGCGGTGGAAGCGCTTCTGAAAGTAAACGGCCAGATGTTTATCTGCGCAGATCATGGAAATGCAGAGCAGTTAATTGACTACGAAACCGGCGGAAGCTTTACGGCGCATACCATCAATCCGGTACCGTTTATCCTGGTGAATTACGATCCCAAATACACCTTAAAAGAGGGCGGCTGCCTGGCGGATATCATCCCGACTATGATTGAGATGATGGGAATGGAGCAGCCAAAAGAGATGACAGGAACGTCATTGCTGATAAAAAAATAGCAGATCAAAACCGTGGGCCGGGAACCGAAAAGAAGGTTCCCGGCTACTTTTTACACCCACGCCAGTCATTCCGCTGACTGGCGAT
>CAJUPF010000127.1 GCA_910588565.1 uncultured Lachnospiraceae bacterium | reverse complement strand
TTTGCGGCTCTGCCGTTTCTGTATTCTTTTTACAGGCAGGATGTTTCTGCACGCGATCCGAAAGAAGTGAAAAAATGGAATTTCAGGACAGTGGGTATTATTTTTGTAACCGGAGGCTGTTTTGCCATAGCCTGGAATAATCTTCTGGGGCTTATCCATATTGCAGAGTATTCTAGGGCTTATAAGCAGGTGGAAACGACTTTTTATACCGGGCGGATGATACTGGAAGTGATTGCGCTTTGTGTGGTAATTCCGGTTGTAGAAGAACTTTTATACCGTGGGATTGTCTATGGCAGATTAAAAGACTGGCTGGGGTGCAGAACCGCCATTGTGGCGTCTGCAGTGATATTCGGACTGGTACATATGAACCTGGTGCAGTTTGTGTATGCAGCAGTATTTGGATTGCTGCTGGCTTATTTTGCAGAAGTTTCCGGTAATCTGTCAGGTCCTGTGGCAGCGCATGCGGCGGCGAATCTGACCTCGGTACTCCGGGCGGAAACAGGGGTGTTTGGCTGGATGGACGGCCGGACTGATAGGATGATAGCCGGGATGGTTCTGCTGTTTGGAATTGCGGGCGTTGGTGTATTCAGTCTCAGAAGGAAGAGATGACGTACTGTTTGACGATTTGATTTTATCATGGTATGATTTCCTCTGGAAAGAAGGAGTAACACAAATGATTGATTTAAACGAGAAAAAACGGATTATTATAAAAATCGGCTCATCCTCCCTGCAGCATCCGGAAACCGGGACGCTTGATTTCCTGAAAATGGAACGGCTGGTGCGGGAGCTCTGCGATTTACGGAATCAGGGTAAAGACGTATGTCTGGTTAGTTCCGGCGCAATTGCAGTTGGAAGGACTTCTATGGGAATTTTTGGGAAGCCGGATTCCATAGCCAGGAGACAGGCTTATGCGGCGGTAGGACAGGCACGTCTGATGATGACGTATCAGAAGCTGTTTTCCGAGTATCATCAGAATACCGGCCAGGTGCTTATGACCAAAAATACCATGATTGACAATATTTCCCGGAAAAATGCGCAGAATACCTTTGAAGAGCTGTTCTCTTTGGGCGTGATTCCGATTGTAAATGAAAATGACACAGTGTCCACGTATGAGATTCAGTTTGGAGACAACGATACGTTGTCTGCGATCGTGGCGTCTTTAGTATCTGCGGATCTGTTGATATTATTGTCGGATATTGACGGGCTTTATACCGATGATCCGCATGAAAATCCCAATGCGGAATTGATCCGGGATGTGGATACCATCGATGAAAAACTTTTGTTTATGGCAAAGGAAACCACTGGCAGCGATGTGGGAACCGGAGGAATGGCGACGAAGCTTACGGCAGCCAGGATTGCTACCAAATCCGGCGCCGAAATGGTGATTGCGAATGGGAAAGACGTGGGGATTCTGCACCGGATTTTTGAGGGCAATTTTACCGGGACGCTGTTTCATTCCCATTATGATGAAGATTTTTATATCAGTGATTATATAGAGGAGACAATGGTATGAACCAGGAAAAAATAGACAGAATCAATGCATTATACCGCAAATCCAAAGCAGAAGGCCTGACAGAGGCGGAAAAAGCGGAACAGTCCCTGCTGCGAAAAGAGTTTGTGGCAAATGTAAGGAATAACTTAAAGACCCAGCTGGACAATATTGATGTTGAAAATCCTGATGGGACAAGATATAATCTGGGGGAGAAATATGGAAATGCCGCGCAGGCATCCTCTGATGCTAAGAACAACGGGCAATAATGGAAAAGATCACATGGGGGATGGGATGGAGACCAAACAACAGATCAGAAAGCGCCATATATTAAAACGGAATGCGTTATCAGAAGAGGAAGTGATACGGTATTCTGATAAAATCTGCCGGATTTTACGGGAATATCTGAGCAGCATGGCGGATCTGACGAGCCGCGGCGTCTACGGTTATTATCCTCTGGGAAAGGAAATTTCCCTGCTGCGTCTGTATCCATGGCTTTTAGAGAACGGCATTCCGCTGGCGTTTCCGAAAGTAACCGGGGAGGCGATGGAATTTTATCAGGTAGATTCCATGGAGGATTTTTCAGAAGGGGCGTTTCATATTATGGAACCTGTGGAAGGGTGCAAGAAAGCGGAGTTTGTGCAGGCGGTTTGCCTGACGCCCGGAAGCGTGTTTGATTTCAAGGGAAACCGGTATGGATATGGAAAAGGCTATTATGATCGCTTTTTTTCCATGCATAAAGACGTATACCGGATAGGAATTGCCTGTGAGGGGCAGATAGTATCTGTTCTCCCGGCAGAGGAAACAGATGTAACCATGCAGGCGCTGGCAACGGAGAGGAGGATTTATTTTGGAATTACTGGAAATTTGTAAACAGGCGAAAGAGGTAAAACAGCAGATTGGAATGCTTTCTGCCAGCCAGAAGAATCAGGCGCTTTTAGCGGCAGCGGATAAACTGCTGGCAGACGGTAAAAAATTAATGGATGCAAATGCGGTGGATATGGAAAACGGCAGGAAGAACCATATGCCGGAGGGGTTATTGGATCGCCTGCTGCTCAACGAGGGCAGGATTGCACAGATGGCAGAAGGGCTGCGGCAGATTGCAGCATTGGATGATCCAATCGGAGAAGTGCTTTCCATGAAAAAACGCCCCAATGAACTGATGATTGGGAAAAAGCGTGTTCCATTGGGCGTAATTGGAATTATCTATGAATCCCGCCCGAATGTAACAGCAGATGCCTTTGGACTTTGCTTTAAAACAGGCAATGCCGTAATTTTGCGGGGCGGCAGGGATGCTATTTACTCCAATCAGGCGATTACAGACTGTATCCGGGAGGCTTTACAGGAGCAGAACCTTCCGCAGGAAGCAATTTCTTTGATTACAGACACATCTCATGAGACGGCAAGAGAGTTTATGCATATGAACCAGTATGTGGATGTGCTGATTCCAAGGGGCGGCGCAGGACTTATTCGTACCGTTGTAGAAAACGCGACAATTCCTGTGATTGAAACCGGAACCGGGAACTGTCATATTTATGTGGATGAAAGCGCGGATTTTCTTATGGCGTGCGAGATTATTCTGAATGCGAAAACGCAGCGGATTGGCGTCTGCAACGCCTGTGAATCTCTGCTGGTACATGAAAAAATTGTAGATGCTTTTATTCCTGTTCTGGAAAAACGTCTGGCCGAAAAACATGTGGAAATCCGTGCGGATCAGAACATACAGAAGGCTTCCATCCCGGAGGCAAACGTAGTTCTGGCAGAAGAGGCGGACTGGGGAACCGAATATCTGGATTATAAACTATCGGCAAAGACAGTTTCTTCTGTGGAGGAAGCCATTTCGCATATCAACCGCTACAATACCGGTCATTCCGATGCAATTATTACAAAAGACTATGCGAATGCCCAGAAGTTTTTAAATGAAGTGGATGCCGCTGCGGTTTATGTCAACGCAAGTACCCGGTTTACCGATGGATTTGAATTTGGGTTTGGCGCGGAAATCGGCATCAGCACCCAGAAACTTCACGCAAGAGGGCCGATGGGCTTAGAAGCTTTGACAAGCACAAAATATATTATCTATGGAAACGGCCAGATTCGGCCATAGCCTAAATTGGCCTGTATAAGGGACAGCTTTTGGTGCGTTAAAGCCAGGCAGTTTTCAGCTTTTGAGGCAGAAATGCATACAGAGTTTGGAGGATAAGGGATTATGGAAAAGTGGAAAAAACGGATTTACCTCGTAATTGCAACGATTGTAATCGGGGAATTTTTAGGGTTTTTCCTTTCGGCTATTTTTCGGCTGCCATTAAAAGGAGGGATTGGTACCATCATCTTGCTGCTCCTGGGATTTTCCCTGGCAGAAGCAAGCTGGCATCTGCTTCCAGTAATTCGTGACTGGCTCTGCGGCGGGGTGCGGGAAGGGGGCTTACGTGATGTGCAGGGCGAGGGTTTTGGGATAAAGCAAGCAGCTTTCCTGATTGCAGCCGCGGCGTTCTTCTATTATAATATCAAAGATGCATATTTAACATTTGCGAACTGGTACATAAACCGTAATAATAATGTGAAAGGGATTACGCATAATTTTCATGATTTAAGCATTTCAGGGGCCATGCATGTGGCGGTGGTTTCTATTATTTTAACCCTGTTCTTGTGGAACCGTTTTCATCGGAGCGCTTTTTTCCAATCCTGTGCGGCCATTGCAGCTTTGGTTCTTGCAGCCGGAGCTGTGTGGGCGTTCTTAGGGCTGGGGCAGGCGGGCGTAACGTCTTCTGAATTGGCAGAAGGCATCCTGACAGAAGAAGCGTTAAGCAAAATCACCCCGATTTCTTTTCCAGACCTAACAGTTTTGCGCTGGGCTGCGCCTTCTGTCGTGTTGTCTTATTATGGATGGGACAGCGTCGGTCAAAGAGCGGCAAAGTGGGGCAGGCGGATTGCCATTAGCTGTGTTGCATTGTCAGTCACGCCAGTCTGTACCATTCTTCGTGTGGCAGTGTGGAAAGCCATATGAAAAATAACTCTCCACGTTACTGTTCACGGCCAATGTCATGAACTTAAGGGGCAAGCGTTATGATAGGCGATTGAAA
>CAJUPF010000126.1 GCA_910588565.1 uncultured Lachnospiraceae bacterium | reverse complement strand
TTATGACCGTCTCGCCCATCATGACATGTATCCCGAAAAAGTAGATAACCGATAACAGATTTGGATGCCCCGTGGTCTTACGGGGCATCTGGCGTATCCGAAAATTTATTATAAGAGATAAGATTTCTGGGCGGAAGATACGGATGGAAATCAGCGGCGTGGGACGGACAGACGTGGGCGTCCACGCCAGAGATTATCTAAACGGCTATCTGCCGGAGGATATTTGCGTAACGGAGATGAGGTGAGGTTTGAACGTTTTCACAGCAGGCTGAATGCAGGCGCAAAGACGTACCTGTTTTTCATATTTTTTTCAGAAGATCTGTTATAATTAAATATGTAGAAAGAAAACAATATTTGGAAAAGGAAGGAGAAAGTATGATTTCTAAGTTTTACCGAAAAACGGGAAGAACGCTGCTTTGCGTACTGGCTGCTGCTGCGCTGGCCTTTACCAATGGGGCGGGAAATTTAACTCAGGCAGATCTTGTTTTTGCCGAGGGAGAGATTTCTATTTCAACTGCAGAGGATCTGCAGAAGATAGGCACGGATAACGCATTTCCCCTGTCCGGGTCTTATGTTTTGGAGAATGATATTGATATGGCGGGAATTGCATTTACGCCGATTGGCGGAGGCGCCGGAGAGCGGGGAGCATCTTCCGGTACAAATGTATTTACCGGACACTTTGACGGCCAGGGCCATGTGATTTCCAATCTTTCGATCCAGAAGACGGAAAGCTCGTCCGTAAGCTGGCAGTACGGCATGTTTGGCATGATAGGAAGTGACGATGCCAGCAATCCGGCGTCTGTGAAAAACCTGATTCTGGCCGGAGTGGATATCTGTGTGGATATGACGGCTTCACAGAATGACGCCTATCTTTCGGCTGGAGGCCTGGCAGGTGCGGTCAACCACAATGCGGTGATTGACAATGTCGCATTGGTGGGAGGAACCGTTCAGGGGAACCCTTCGGATGGGGGCGATGTGGTCGGAGTCGGCGGCCTGATTGGCGAGATGCGCTATAGCGTACAAAATACAGGCAGCTCTAACAATGTTTCCATCAGTAATGTGTATGTCAGTGCGGATGTGAGTTCCGGCGGTTCTAAAGACAGCAATTACGCGGCCGGATTGATTGGAAGAATCGCTTATACGAATCCATCTTCCCTGACATCCGGTGTATTTACCGGCAATGTAACATTTAAGGGCAGCAATGGATATGGAATCAGCGGCGGAACGATGACAAGTAATATCAGCCATTGCTACTATCTGTCCGGGAAGGCAAATACAGGGACTGCCATGACAAAAGATCAGCTGAATGCGGGAACTCTGCCGGATGGACTTAGCGGGGAGTATTGGAGTGCAGAGGAAGGGAAGGCTCTGATGCCGCTGCAGTGTACAAAGTCAGAAGCGGTTATGGAGACGATTGTGTTATCTGAGCTGTCCCCGGTATTTTCAAAAGGAGATTCCCTTTCTTCTGTTACAGGGAATTTTACTGTGCCAA
The DNA here is from genome assembly GCA_910588565.1 of uncultured Lachnospiraceae bacterium. Classification (GTDB taxonomy): domain Bacteria; phylum Bacillota; class Clostridia; order Lachnospirales; family Lachnospiraceae; genus Roseburia_B. The sequence goes on along the minus strand of CAJUPF010000126.1, from coordinate 3,377 downwards.
TGAGTATTACAATTGGAAATACAGAAGAAACGATTACCTGGACCTGCGATAAGGATGTGATTTCCGTTCAGGCAGATGGAACAGCAGCCGTAAGTGAAGTGTCCGCAGATACCGATTGTATTTTGACAGCAACTACTGCTTCCGGGAAGGAAAAGAAGTTTTCGGTTACGATTAAAGGAGTGGCGGCGCTGAGCATAGATCAGGAATACGCGCAGGTAGGGCAGCCGCTTACGGCAACACTTTCCGGCGCACCGTCCGATTTGGAATGTACCTATGAATGGAGCGTCGGGGGAACCGTCAAAAGTAGGGAAGCATCCTATACGCCAGCCAGCGAGGATCTGGAACAGGAGCTGACTGTGAAAGTAACTGCTTCGGGAGACTATGCCGGAACTTATTCGGCAAGCATGTATATCAGCAAACTTCCGGTTATTTATATTAATACGGAAAATTTCCAGGCAATTACCAGTAAGGAGACATATATCAACGGCGGAATGAAGATCCAGGGGAACGGACAGTATCATTCCGGCAATACAACGCTGTATGACGGAGAGATTGAGATCCGTGGGCGCGGCAATACAACCTGGAGCTATGATAAGAAACCCTATAAAGTGAAATTAGGGACAAAAACCGATTTATTTGGGTTTGGAAGCAATAAACACTGGGTTTTGCTGGCCAATTATACGGATGAATCCCATCTGAGAAATACGCTTTCCTACAACTTGTCCGGCGCAATGGGAATGCCATATATGCAGTCTGTCCATGTCGATCTGGTGCTAAACGGAGTTTACCAGGGAACCTATCAATTCTGCGAGCAGGTTAAGACAGCGAAGGCAAGAGTCAATATCCATGACTGGGAAGATTATGCGTCAGATGTGGCAAAGGCAGTTGTCAAGGCGGAAGATAGTCTGACCAAGGACGCAGATCAGGATGCAATCGAAACACAGCTGGCGGAAGAAGACCTGACCTGGCTGACGACAAAGAAATTTACATATAAAGACGTGGAATATACAATTACAGATTATCTTGATGATATGCCGGATATGACCGGAGGATTTTTAATTGAACTGGATTCCTATTATGATGAAGTATCCAAGTTTAAGACCAGCAAAAATCAGCCGTTGCAGTTTAAAAATCCGGAATTTATAGCAACGAGTACGGATGCCATGAAATATGTGCAGACGTATATCAATGCATTTGAATCTGCAATTGACGCAGGGGATTACACGACAGAGTATAATGGAGAAACGGTAACTTACAGCCAGCTGTTTGATATGGATTCACTGGTTCAGTACTGGCTTGTCAATGAGCTGTTTATGAATGTGGACGCCATGAAAAAGAGCACCTATATGTATAAAGACATAGACGGATTGTTCCATATGGGGCCGATTTGGGATATGGACTGGTCCTCAAACAGCCTGGTCAGCAATTCCCAGGGCTCCGGAACCTACAATACCTGGCAGACTACTAAATTCTCAGATGAAGCACAGGCAAACCAGTGGTATAAATCAATTATCAAAGATCCGTATTTTGCAGTGCAGGCGTATGAACTATATCAGCAGATGAAGGAATATCTGGATGAAATTGTGGCGGAGAACGGCACTATGGATACCTACCAGGAGCTGCTGCTCGAATCTGCAAATGCCAACGCGGATAAGTGGTATACCAGTTCCGGCAATAATAACTGGGGCGGCGGATGGCAGGGAGGAAACCGGCAGGATAAGACCTTTACTACCCAGATGACAACCTTAAAGACATATCTGGCCAACCGAATCGACTGGCTGGACACACAGTTTGCATCACCGGAAACGCTGGCATCTTCACTTGGATATGCAGCAGCAGGCGGGATAACAGTGGAAGCAGAAGATATTACAATACAGGAGTCTGGCGCTGCGACGATTCCTGCAGCTGTAACAGACAGCAGTGTGGCCGCAGTTGAATTTCTGGTGAATGGCGTAAAAACAGGAAGCATAGCCGTAGAAGATGGAACAGCAGTGATAGAAGCGCCTGCATCAGCATTAAAAGCAGCGGATTCTTATAATACAGTTCAGGTATTTGGCTTAAATGCATCTGGCGCGGTGATTACTTCTGGTAACAAAACAGTAACGGATTTTGCTGTATTCCAGACAGCAAAAGGAGATGAAAATACTCCTGGAGGAGATGACAATAACCCGGGAGGAGACGATAACAATCCAGGAGGAAACGATAACAATCCAGGCGGAAATGATAACAATCCTGGAGGAGATGATAATAACCCAGGCGAAGATGACAACAATCCAGGCGGAGGAGATGACAATACCCCCGGAGAAGACGATAACAATCCAGGAGGAGATGGCAATACTCCCGGCGGAGGCAGCGGAGATGGCAGCAGTTCCGGAGAGAATAATAATTCCAACGGAAACAACAATGGAGGAAATGCGGTTTCAGGAGTTACGGCTGTAACATTTGCTAAGAAATCCGTAACAGTGCCTAAAGGGACGTCGGCAGCGCTCAAAGTGACAATAACCGCGCAGGATGGAGCTGATAAAACGGTAACATATACCTCTTCCGATTCTTCCGTAGTGCAGGTAAGCAACAGCGGAGAAGTAAAAGGCAGGAAAAAAGGGACGGCAGTGATTACGGCGACAGCAGGGAAGGTTTCTGATACCTGTACCGTCACAGTATCAGAAGTAACTTTAAATGTCACATCTGCTCCCATGCAGAAAAAGCAGACTACAACGGCAGTCCAAATCAAGTCGAGTTATCCGGAAAATGATACGGTGGCATCCTGGAATTCTTCAAAACCCAGTGTGGCATCCGTCAGCAAATCCGGAAAGATTACAGCAAAGAAAACAGGAACAGCAGTGATTACCGTTACTATGAAGAGCGGCGCAAAAGCGTCCTGTAAGATTAAAGTAAGTAAGGGAACCGTAAAAACAACGCGTGTATCCTTGAATAAGAAGAAAATTTCCCTGAGAAAAGGAAAATCATTCCAGATAAAACTGGCCCGCACACCAGTTACAGCAAATGATAAGGTGACGTATTCTGTACAGAATAAGAAGATTGCCAAAGTAACTTCTAAAGGAAAGATAAAGGCTTTGAAAAAAGGAAGTACAAAAGTGACGGTTAAGGCAGGAAGCAAGAAGGTGAAGATTAACGTTACAGTGAAATAAAAAATAACATAACAGGAAGGCGGATTAGAAAGTCTGAACGATATCTTGTATGATATTTGCATTTCCCGGCTGCCCTTAACTGTACTTTTGAATATTTTACTACGGCGAAACGGGTATATACCTGATGTGATTATTCTGATTTTTCCTTTCTTTCATCTAGTACTCTATCCGGCTAGTTTCTAAACTATAACCGGATACAGCTTGGCCAATTTAATCCGTGCATCCTGT
>CAJUPF010000125.1 GCA_910588565.1 uncultured Lachnospiraceae bacterium | reverse complement strand
ATATGATTTACGCAACATACAATATCCACCATAACAGCATTGACGTATACACCCATGCAGGTTACTTTTTACGGATTGACTGCAACAAGGCAGAAGAAGGATTGAAAACTACTCCCTGCTCTGAATATGCCTTAAATGCTCTGGCAATAGATGAACCACTTGAATATGCAAGCCTCTATCTTGAGGGCAATATGCAGTGTGGGAAGATTCGGAGGATCCATTAGAAATTTAGTAATATCTTTAAAGAGAGGTTTATTTTGCGCCTCTCTTTATTTTTAAATTATATTTTTCACATTCCAACTCCATCCGCTTAAAATCCAAGCATTGTTTTCTGGCGGAAAAATTCTCTCCAGTAATATATTTTTGATAAAGAACATTTGCAGTATTAGCCAAATCGCTTATATGTTCATTACACCATTCTAATTCTTTAACAAGAAGTTCCTTTTTTCTTCTTGTGTCCATATTATCATGTTTGCGGATTTTTGTATCAATTCGTTGTATCTGTGCATTTTCAACAGGTATCATAAGATTAAAATTTAAAACGCCTATCAAAGATCCATTATGTATAATTTTCTTGAAATCTATTTTATCACGCATTTTTTTATGCTTTTTCTTAGGTTTTGACATGGGTACACAATACTTGTGTTCATTGCATATAATAATTATGCCAAGAAAAGGACGTTCATCTTTCCCTATCTGTGGCGATACAGAAAAGATTCTATCATCAATATTATGCAAATTCCGGATATACTTCATATCTATCCGATAAACTTCTAATGGTAACTGTGTCATAAAATTCTCCTGTAAAATATTTCAAGGACTATGTTGCCATAGTCCTTGAATGTAGTGTCACCGCAGCGACGCTAACGCTTTTTAAACGTCCACTTATTGGCAGGACTCTCCTTTAATAGTATTCTACCAAATAAAATTTTTTTGTCAATGTTTTTTCAAAATTTCCAAAATCTTTAGATCTTAGCTTCTTCATTTGAAAACACTATGTTCGCAACAAATAAGCTTATCCAAGCCAAATCTTACACATTTTTGAGGAATCTGTTTATTAATTAATCTAAAATTGGGAGGTTATTCAGGCAAGGAGGTAAGTGCATCATATGATGATCTGTCATAGGAGTTAAAATCATACCGCCCCTCGTCAGTCTTCCCCAGAATACCAGCAGCCATACAGAGCGAAAATCGGTAGTCACACCGCCTTCTTCCAATATTCTCATTACCCATTCTTCCGGCACCATAGACTGCATCTGATCCAATGTTAAATTTTCTAATATGTGGCGCGAATTTTTCCTACTGTAATCATATAATCACGAAGAGCAAGGACATTCAACTCTTTTCTGAACGCCACTGCTTCATCAAATTCCAATGCGTTTCCAGTGTCTGTAATGGAAGCGCCGATTTTTTTCTGCCATTCTTTATTAAAAATCTGATTCTGGTTTACCATTAAAATATTACTTACCAAATCCTCAATGCGGTATGTATGCCAGAACTGCCAGCATATAGGAACTCTTCTTGTTCCCGCATAATGCAGGTCTACATCATAATCCTCTCTTGGCACTATCTCATTTTGGTTTTCCACTAACATATATTCCAGAACATAATCCGCAATCGTCTTTTCAGTTCTCCCGGATATTTCAGCAGGGTGTACCATAGCATGGAATTCCAATGTCAATTCTCTTATCTTTCCAATGTCTGTTCCCTTTAAAGCGTTTTTTAATTTATCATACTTTTCTCTGATTGGTATAAATGGTTGATCGCGTTTCCATTTATATTCCTATCTGGATCCCATTGGCAATAGACCGTTGTTTCATCAAAAGCTTTCTCCCATTGCGCGCCTGTATAACTTGCCGAATCAGGTGATGTCAGAACTGCTTTTTGCAATATTTCATAAAACTTTGACTGATAGATATCTATGGCCAGGATACATTCCTGATTTTTCCTGGTTCCCCAGTTAGAACGGTACATAAGCCATAGAAAAGACGGCTTAATCCATGTCATACGGTTTATGTCAAAATTTTCGCCAAATGTCTGTAAGGCAGCCGCTTCTTTTGCGATTGCAGGATTATATGCCTGATAAACCCGGATACATTGCCTGTCATACTGCGCAAATATCTCTTTTACATATTCCACATGGTTCACCTGTTATTCCATTCACTCTGAATCCCTCTCAGTTGTAAATCTGCTTCTTTCTCCACAATAACGCCCTTTTCGTAAAACAATTATATTACAAACATACCAGTTATTCAATTTTGTTCTTCTCCTTTGCAGCTCCCCCAATTGTTCACTGTTCTAGAGCGTGTTTGAAAATTCATTCCGGAGCTTTATCCTGACAGGCCGGGATCACCTGGTATCATCAACTCATACTGATATTCAAATGTATCCTGCAAGGCCGATTTGTTTCTTCTTCCGCCCCACTCGCCGGTTCTGGCCATACCAAGTTTTTCCATTACTTTATAAGAAGCAATATTTTGATTTCCACTGGTAATAACTAAAGAAGTTTCAGATCAGATTCATGTATTAAACTACTCCAATCAATACAGACACACCATTTCACATGTTTCCATTCAGGATAGTCATTTAAATCATAGTTTATGGCAATGCCATCCGCAAGCAGATAATCCGTTTCACCAGCAGCGGAACCATCATCAGAATATATAAAAACAGGCATCTTATCATAAAACACAACAACGTTCCCCTCAGAGTCCATTTTTGTATCCTCTTTTGATAATAATACGATATCTTCTGTAACCATTTCGTTCAAATCAACGTAGATTCTCGGTTTATCCAATTATATAAATCTCCTCACGCTTAATACAATTTTGATATTTGGCTCCAGCAATTCCGTCCTGCTTCTTCACCTGATTTTCCATATTACTGCACAAAATACTGCCCGTCAAGCAAATTATTTGTTACATTTCACACCCACGCCAGTTTTGGCGAATATTTCGTATCATCTGGTGTGATATGCAACGGGCAGCCGTCCATTTAAAGTTGTCTGACGACAAGGGACGGCTGCCATCCCTTGCTTTATGTATCGGCCCATCGCCAGTCAGCGGAGTGACTGGCGTGGGTGTGAAAAGTAACAATTATGTCTGTTAAACAGACTTGCCGAAACTATCGTCTTGACAAACATACCATTGGTATGATAATATAAATACATACCATGAGTATGTTTAGGAGGTGAGAACACAATGGCAAGAAATAAGCATCCGGAAGAAACCGTCCAGTTAATATTGGATGCCGCGTTCCGCTTATTTATGGAAAAAGGGTATGAACGCACTTCCATTCAGGACATTATCAATCAGTTAGGCGGCCTGAGCAAAGGCGCTATCTATCATCATTTTAAGTCCAAAGAAGATATTTTAGTTGCTGTTACAGACAGGATGACATCGGAATCCAATCAGATGCTTGCCCAAATCCGTGATCGATCGGATCTGAACGGCAGAGAAAAGCTGAAAACAATTTTCAGAGAATCCATTAACCGGCCTGTCCAAAACGATATTTTTACAGTAGCCCCGGATTTTCACAATAATCCGAAACTTCTTTTCAGCCTTTTACATGATACCATAGATAACGCAGCGCCAAACTATATTTTACCGATTATGAAACAGGGGATGACAGACGGTTCTATTGAAGCGGAATATCCGGAGCAATTGGCGGAACTGATTTTACTTGCAGCCAATGTCTGGATGAATCCTATGATATTTGACAGTTCCGTAGAAGAATCTTATCGTAAGTTTATAGTATTCGGCCAGATGCTGCAAGGCTTTGGACTGGATATTATAGACAGTGAAATGTTAGAACGGCTGCAGGAACTGACATCTATTTACCAGAAAAGCAAATAAAACAGATACCCCTCTGCCCTGAAACATGGGCAGATATTATTTCACTTTATACATACCGACGTTCGGTACGGAAAGGAGATCTTATGCAGACTACACATCAAAAACTATTTTCAAAGGATTTCACACTCGTTGTTATTGGTCAGATTATCTCTTTGTTTGGAAATGCAACGATACGATTTGCGTTACCGCTGTATTTATTAAATTTGACAGGCTCATCGGCGCTTTACGGAACCGTTACAGCCTGTGCCTTTCTTCCTGCTATTCTGCTGTCGCCCATTGGCGGCATTGCTGCAGACAGGGCAAATAAAAGGAATATTATGGTAATTCTGGATTTTTTTACGGCAGCAGTTATTTTCACCTTTTCCCTGCTTATGGGCAGAGGGAATCTTATCCTCCTTCTGACAGTGACGCTGATGCTTTTATATGGGATTGCGGGCGCGTATCAGCCGTCCGTGCAGGCAAGCATCCCTGCGCTTATCCATCCGGATCAGTTTATGGCGGCAAATTCTATCATTAATACCATCAGCTCTTTTGCCTCTTTCACAGGCCCTGTGCTTGGGGGTATTTTATATAGCGCATATGGATTAGAACCTGTATTACGGGTTTGTATGGTATGCTTTATTCTGTCGGCGGTTATGGAAATTTTCATTCAAATACCGTTTGAAAAACAAGCTTCCGGCGGCAGTATATTCAAGATTGCCAGAACTGATTTTGCTGAGAGCATCCGATTTATCCGAACAGAGAAACCGATAATTGGAAAAACCCTTCTTGTCATCTGCGGGATTAATTTATTCCTGTCCGCAATGATAATTGTGGCATTGCCGTATCTGATCACAGAGGTATTAGCGTTAGAAGCTTCACAGGCAAACAGACTTTATGGGTTTGCAGAGGGGGCATTGGCGGCAGGCGGACTGGCAGGAGGGATTGGCGCGGGTATTTTTGCAGACAAACTGGCGATTCAGAAATCGGGCAATCTGGTAATCGCCTGCGCGGTTTGCGCATTTCCGATCAGCGCAGCGCTGCTGCTGTTTTCATCCGGAATGGTAAATTATATCGTGATAACCATATGTTGTTTTGCCATTATGGTATGTTCTACGATTTTTACCGTGCAGATGATGGCTTTTATCCAAACAGAAACTCCGCAAAATTTAATTGGAAAGGTGATTGCTGTCATTCTTACCGTTTC
>CAJUPF010000124.1 GCA_910588565.1 uncultured Lachnospiraceae bacterium | reverse complement strand
CGGCATATATCCGGGTACTGGAAGATAACAGTACTCCTTTTTTATGCCTGTAATTATGAAGAAAGAAGGAAATGAAAATGGCAAAATATTATAAAGGCACATTGGGGCTGATTGGGAATACTCCGCTGGTAGAAATCGTGAATATTGAAAAGGAGCTTGGGCTTTTAGCAACCGTGTTGGTGAAGCTGGAGTATTTTAATCCGGCTGGCAGCGTAAAGGACAGGATTGCCAAAGCGATGTTAGAAGACGCCGAGGAAAAAGGCTTACTGAAAGAAGGCTCTGTGATCATTGAACCCACATCGGGAAATACGGGGATCGGACTGGCGGCAATCGCGGCGGCAAAGGGATACCGTATTATTCTGACGATGCCGGAGACTATGAGCGTGGAGCGGAGGAATATTTTAAAGGCATATGGAGCGGAACTTGTACTGACCGAAGGTGCAAAAGGAATGAAGGGCGCCATTGAAAAAGCGGATGAATTAGCGGAGGAAATTCCTGATAGCTTCATCCCCGGACAGTTTGTAAATCCGGCGAATCCAAAGATCCATGAAGCGACGACGGGACCGGAGATCTGGAATGACACAGACGGAAAGATTGATATTTTTATCGCCGGCGTAGGAACTGGAGGAACGGTGACAGGCGTTGGAAAATATCTGAAGGAACAAAAAACTGATGTGAAGGTAGTTGCGCTGGAGCCGGCAGCATCGCCTGTATTGTCGGAAGGAAAAGCCGGAGCCCATAAGATTCAGGGAATCGGAGCCGGTTTTGTTCCGGATGTGCTGGATACAGATATTTATGATGAAGTATTTCGGGCAGAAAATGAAGATGCTTTTGCGGCGGCGAAGCTCCTCGCAAAAAAGGAGGGTATCCTGGTGGGAATTTCTTCCGGCGCAGCGCTGCATGCAGCCATTGAACTGGCAAAGCGTCCCGAGAACCAGGGAAAGGTCATTGTGGCGTTATTGCCGGACACGGGAGACAGGTATTATTCCACTCCATTGTTTACCGAATAAAGAAGATAAGGAAGGCAGGAACAATGATTTTTTCAAAACGGAGCAGGTATGGAATCCGGGCGCTGATTGATCTTGCACGGAACGCTGAAAACGGCAGTATGCAGCTTAATGAAATTGCTGACAGGAACAGCATCTCTGTTAAGTATCTGGAACAGATATTCGCATCGCTCAGAAAAGCTGGAATTATCAAGAGCATTAAAGGCCCGCAGGGAGGCTATCTCCTGGCAAGGCCTCCAAAGGATATCAGGGCGGCAGATATTATTGTAGCGTTAGATGGAAGCTATTTCCTGGATAGCGAAGAAGTACAGGGAGATGGAAAAGGAGAAACGAATGTATCTGTAGTCCAGCGGGAAATTATTGAACCTGTAAATGAATTGGCAGGACACTATTTTCAATAGCCTGACATTAGAAAAACTTGCGGAATGTGCAAAAGAGCAGGAAGAAGCTTTGCAGAATATGTATTATATCTAAAACAACAGTAAATGTGCTGACGCAATACTCACAGCAGATTTCATCGGTCGTGAGTATAGAAGCAGCATTGTATTAGGAGATGGCACGATGAGTCTCGAATTTATAACAAAATATTTGCCTTTGTATGAGAAAGCGGCATGGCTTACTGTAAAGATTGGATTTGCCGGAGTTCTGCTTTCCATTGTGATCGGTTTGCTGTGCGCGGCCATCCAGTATTATAGAATTCCTGTTTTAACAGGATTAACGGTAGTATATATAGAACTTAGCCGCAATACGCCGCTGCTTGTCCAGTTGTTTTTTCTGTATTATGGGCTGCCAAAGATCGGAGTCAGGACAGATGCACAGGTTTGCGGTATGGCCGGGCTGGCGTTTCTCGGAGGTAGCTACATGGCGGAAGCCTTCCGCAGCGGATTGGAGGCGGTGGAGAAGATACAGATGGAGAGCGCCCAAAGCCTGGGGATGAACCGTTATCAGACTATGCGGTATGTTATTCTGCCACAGGCATTTTCCATCAGTGTACCTGCTTTTGTTGCAAATGTGATCTTTCTTTTGAAGGAAACCAGCGTATTCAGCGCCATAAGCCTGATGGATCTGATGTTTACAGCGAAAGATCTGATCGGACTGTATTATAAGACGACAGAAAGCCTGTTTCTGCTGGTGGTGTTCTATCTGATTATCCTGCTTCCGGTATCCATACTGGGGGCGGCGTTGGAGAGGAGGGTGCGTTATGCTGGATTTGGGGCTTGAGGTGCTGCTAAAAGGCCAGAACATGGCAAGGCTCTTTACCGGACTTCTGGCAGCGTTAAAGATCAGCCTGGTATCTGTGGCGGTCAGCCTTCCGGCAGGAATCCTGCTTGGAACCCTCATGACATGGAAAAATCCGTTCATAAAAGCAGCGCTCCGGGTTTATCTGGAAATCATCCGCATCATGCCTCAGATGGTGCTGTTGTTCCTTGTGTTTTTTGGGACGACACGGGCGTTTGGATGGGATTTGTCAGGGGAAAGTGCTTCGGTTATCGTATTTTCCCTCTGGGGAACTGCAGAGATGAGCGATCTGGTAAGAGGGGCGCTCGTCAGCATACCGGTCCATCAGTATGAGAGCGGAGAGGCATTAGGGCTTAGTAAGGTACAGATTTATCGGTATATTGTGGTTCCACAGACATTAAGAAGATTAATTCCGCTGTCCATCAATCTGATTACAAGAATGATCAAAACAACCAGCCTTGTGTTGATGATCGGAGTGGTTGAAATCCTCAAAGTCGCGCAGCAGATCATAGAGGCAAACCGGACGGCAAGCCCCAATGCGGCATTTGGCATTTACCTCGTCGTATTTTTATTATATTTTTTCGCCGGCTGGCCCATCAGTATGGCAGCAAGATATCTGGAACAAAGATGGAGGTGATCTTTTATGGCAGGACCATTCTTGCAGGATATGCCGGGGCAGGATGTAGCCAGCGGCCAGGCGCTGCTTACCATGGAACATGTAACCAAGCAGTTTGAAGAAAGCCGGATCCTTGACGATATCAGCCTGACGATCCAAAAGGGCGAAGTGATCGTGCTGGTAGGTTCAAGCGGATGCGGGAAAAGTACGATGCTTCGGTGTATCAATGCTTTAGAACCGATTCAGGGTGGAATCATCCGGTTAGGGGAGGAACAGATTGATCCGAAGAGCCGGGAACTGACCAGTATCCGGCAGAAGATTGGCATGGTATTTCAGAGCTACGAGCTGTTCCCTCATATGACAGTGCTTGATAATATCCTGCTTGCGCCGATGAAGGTGCAAAAGAGGAAAAAAGCGGATATTACAGAGGAAGCCGTAAGCCTTCTTGAGAGGGTAGGCTTAAAAGAGAAAGCCGGATGTTTTCCCAGACAGTTGTCAGGGGGGCAGAAGCAGCGGGTGGCGATTGTCAGGGCTTTGTGTATGCATCCGGAACTGCTGCTGTTTGATGAGGTGACGGCGGCATTGGATCCGGAGATGGTCAGGGAGGTGCTGGATGTTATATTAGCGCTGGCAGCCCAGGGAAGGACCATGCTGATCGTTACCCATGAAATGCAGTTTGCCCGTGCGGTCGCAGACAGAGTCCTATTCTTAGATAAAGGGAAAATCATAGAGAACGCGCCGCCGGAAGAATTTTTTGAAAATCCGAAAACAGAAAGGGCAAAACAATTTTTAAATACATTTTCTTTTGAAACGGTAAAGGGTAAAGATAAACAGGGAAAATGAAAGAAAATAAAAAGAGAAGAAAGGAGATATATCATCATGAAAAATTCAGTTTTAAAAAAATTTATATCCATAGCGGCTGCAGTATCTGCCATTCTGGCACTGACAGCATGCGGGAGTCAGGGAACAGAAAGCGACAGCCAGAAAGAGGAGGCTCAGAAGGAGGAACAGACAGCAGGCGCAGATACAGTATACCGTACTCTGGATGAAATCAAGGAAGACGGAACCATCCATATCGGGGTATTTTCCGATAAGAATCCTTTCGGTTACGTAGATGAGAACGGAGAATACCAGGGATATGATGTTTATTTTGCCAATAAGATCGGAGAGGATCTGGGAGTGAAGGTTGATTTCGTTTCCACAGAGGCCGCGAACCGTATTGAATATCTCCAGACTGGTAAAGTAGATATTATTTTAGCGAATTTTACCGTAACAGAGGAAAGGGCAGAAGAAGTGGATTTTGCCCTGCCATATATGAATGTGGCGCTTGGGGTAGTATCGCCGGACGATAAAGTAGTGGAAAGCCTGGACGACTGGAACAGTGACGACCAGATCATTGTGATCTCCGGCACAACGGCCGAGACCTACCTGACAGAAAATTATCCGGATATTCCGCTGCAGAAATATGATTCTTATGCGACAGCGAAAAACGCCCTTGAAAATCGAAATGGCGTTGCGTGGGCGAATGATAATACAGAAGTCATCGCATATGCGCTGCAGAATAAAGGATATACGGTAGGCATTCCGGAACTGGGAAGCAAAGATACGATTGCGCCGGCCGTATCAAAAGGAAATGAGACACTTCTTCAGTGGATCAATGATGAGATAAAAGCGTTAGCAGATGAACAGTTTTTCCATGCTGATTATGACGCTACGCTGGTAGATACTTACGGGGAAGAATACAAGGAAGAACTGGTGGTAGAAGGCGGAGTGACGGAATAGGAGAAATAGTACTTACGTCTGCCTGAACGGTTTCTTAGGAAAGATTCTATGAAAAAAGAAATCTTCAAAAAAGCATTTGTGAAATCCCTGCCAATCATGTGCAGCTACCTGTTTGTCAGCATGGCTTACGGGATTATGATGGAGGAGGCCGGGTTTGGATGGTATGATTCGCTGTTTATCAGTATGACAGTATATACAGGAGCATTCCAGTTTTTATTGATTACATTATTAAGCAGCAATGCATCTATGATTACGATAGCTCTGGCGGCGCTCTTGATGAACAGCCGCCAGACCTTTTACAGTCTGACGTTTGTCCATGAATTTCGGAGCATGGGAAAAAGAATGCTTTATATGATACATACAATGACAGATGAGACATATGCAGTCAATCTGGCTCTTACTGAGCAGGGCGCCCAGAAAGAAGAT
>CAJUPF010000123.1 GCA_910588565.1 uncultured Lachnospiraceae bacterium | reverse complement strand
TAAAAAATCATTCTGCGTTATATGGCTAGGAACTTATTTTTCGGTGTACTAGAAATCTACTTTGTGGCGGCAGCTCTGTTATGGAAGCATGTTTTCAGTGCGGTTTTGGAGATTATTCTAATTTTCTGAAAGCATTTAAAAGAGAATTTGGGAAAACGCCCAGCAAATATAAACCCCCACAAGGTAATTCTTCCTATATTATCGTTTTCTCCAGATATTGCCCATAACTTACTCGCACATCCCAGTCAATTTTTTCTAAACTGTATCTGGCATTGTAAAAGAGCGGAATATCAAAAGTATCTTTACCTCTCATAGCGAGAAAATATCGATCTTTCCCCAAAGATGCTCAGAAGACAGATTCAGAGTACATCCGTAAAGGGATCTGCAGCATATTTATCTTTACAGAACCATTACACAACCGGCATTACAGCCATGTCCGGGAAACACAGACATCGTTTGATTGGATAAAGGATAGAAGATAGAAAATATCCTGCACAGGAGGCACACAGTTATGAAAAGCAGCTGGAAATACACTAAAATACCGTTATTTACAATCGGTCAGTTCACTGCTAACTTACGTTTTCTGGGCAGCCCCTTTCTCCACAATTTTCCCGTCCTCCACATGAATCACTCTCGTCCCATATTCCGCAACTACCGTATCATGGGTCACCATCACCACTGTCATGCCCTTCCGATTCAACTTCTCCAGCAGCTCCATCACCACCCGTGAATTTTCCTGATCCAAATTCCCGGTCGGTTCATCGGCAAACAGAATCTCCGGTTCATTCGCGATCGCCCTTGCAATGGCAATGCGCTGCTGCTCCCCTCCTGACATCTGCGATATATATTTCTTTTCCAGCTTCTCCATGCCAAACTCACCCAATAACCGTTGCGCAGCCTTCTTGCGCTCTTTTGATCTTTTTCCTGCATACCCCAGCGGAACCGCTATATTTTCCAGCGCATTCAGCTCCGGTATTAAGTGATAGGACTGAAAAACAAACCCCATCTTCCGGTTTCGGATTCCGGCACACTCTTTCTTACTGAGATTTCTGACATCCATTCCATCCAGTTTGTAAGTTCCCCCTGTTTCTTCATCCAGCAAGCCCAGAATATTCAGCAGAGTAGACTTACCGCTCCCCGATTTGCCGTAGATACAGACAAATTCCCCGCAATCAATCGTAAGGTCGACGCCTTTGAGCACCTTTGTCTCCACACCTTTTCCAAAATATGATTTTTCTAAATTCCTGCATATTATCATTCCCGCATCTCCTTATTGAATCTGTTCCACAATCTTTCTTCCCGCCAATTTCACATAGACCGCAAATACCACGGCAGCCGTCACCGCGGCACAGACGGCAAACGCAATCCCTGCCACGGCAAAGCTTCCCCGCACTTTAATCCCGCCTATCATAATCCCTGCATCCAGCCCATATGTGGCAATCCAGCCAGCCGCGACGCCCAGGGCTGTTCCGGCAAGATTCATCAAGGCAATCTCCGTAAATATTTCAGCCAGGATTTGCTTATGACTCGCCCCACAAGCCAAACATACCCCATACCCGCTTTTTCTTCTCTCAAACAATAACTGGAAAATGGACAGGATTCCCACAAAAAACACTGCAAGTATTAAAATTCCCGCATGGCTTAGTACCCGTATCGAAACCTTCACCTTCTCACTGTTATTTCTCAGCTCTGCTTCCGGCAAATAGACCCGGTAGACGTACTGACTTCCATGCTCTTTCTGCAAATATTCCTCTACCTGTCCGGACACACGGCTTGCATCCGGAAATTCCGCCGAATCCCATACCGCATGGATGAATCCGGGCACGATCTCTCCTTCCATCTCCTCCATATAAGCAATCGGAGCCACCACACAATTTCCCCAATAGCTCTTCCCCAAATATTCCTTGGGGAATTGCTTTGGCATCCGGCAAACCTGCAGTCCGGGAACCGGATTCATTCCCGCTGCCAGGGCTTCTTCTGTTTCTGCGCCCCAATAAGAGCAGCCTTCCTTCAGGCCCAATATCTCATAGTCCGCCAAGACAAGTGAAAACTCATAAGAAGCCTCTGCATCCATGAAGAATTGGGGAATGTCTACCAAAAGAAACGTCTTTCCCCCTGTTATCTCCTGCAGCTCTCCGTAATCCCTAAGTGTCAGGGACGGCTCCTCCTGAACCTCCCGGTTATTTTTTACCGAAATCTCCAGCGCCATATCCATTCCCTGTCCTCCCAGACGCATTTCCTCTGCCTTCAGAGACGCGGACAAATTCGCAGAATAGACAAATACGCTCATTCCCAGCGCCATCTCTCCAACCATCAATAAAGAAATCCATCGATTCCAATACAGCATCCTTATTGCTTTTCTAACCACATATTCCATCCCAAATCTCTTCCTCTCACAAACTCTCCCGCAAGTACACATGCCGGGACTCACCGGTAAATATACGTTTCATGACAACTACCGTTAATACTTCACACATAAAAAATGCTGACGCCAGAAACCAGACTACCGCCGTATGGTCAAGCTGCACTGCGCTCTCCAGCGACGCCAGCCTTGCAAACGGCAGAAGCGTGGCCAATACCAGCATGGCAGAAAAAAATGTGACAAGCAACGTCTCAAAAAACAACATTCTCTTCATTTCCCCTTCCGTCGCCCCCAACGCCATATGGATTCCGATTGTCTGCCTCTCCTTCTTGGCTTTTCCCATAAGCACAACCGTTTCATTCATCAGAAAAAACAGCGCCGATACCGCAGCCCCAATTCCCCTGACTGTCCGCCATTGCCTCTTCGTCGCAAGCGCATTTTCATAGACAGTTCTGCCGTCGATAACTCCCTGAACCTCAACGTCTTCGTATTTCTCCAATTCTTCCGTGACAAAAGCGGTGATCCTCGCTTTCTCTTCCTCCGTATCTGCCCTGAATATACCGCTAAATTGCACGTTTTGTTTGTTCCGGCAGACTTCTTTCATCGTCTTAAACGGCAGAAGCATTCCCTCAAACTTTACATCCGTTATTGTCCCGATAATCCTAAGCTTTTCCCCACAGACAGTAATCCTGTCGCCCACCCGGCAGTCATACCTTTTTGCATTCTTTTTATCCAGAAGACATACCCTTCCGCCTTCCCGCAGCTCCTCTTCGTCAAAGCCTCTCCCGCTGATTTCCGGCAACGGATAGAAATAATGTTCATCCACTCCCTTGACTGCCATATATTGATGATTCCACTGAGGGAAATCCTCCTGATAATATGCGCTCACGGAATATTCCGTTCCCTCAATCTTTGGAACATCAAACCCGCCGCCAAACCAGTCAACCTGGACAGAATCCTCCATATTGTCAAATGTGGTATAATAAATCACCTGATCTGCAGACCGGATATTCGCAATACAAAATGCAGGAAACAACAGCCCTATGTAAAAAGAAAGTATATACAATAGATACCGTTTCTTTTGATGCCATATCTTAAGACAAACCTGACGATAACTATATCCCCACCGCCAGAACTCCTCCGTCCGTGATAACGAATCTCCCCTTCTTCTCATATCAGCCTCCCTACTCCTGTCCTTTATGGCACCGGAAAATCTTACCCGCTTCAGGCATTGCAATAAAATAATCTCCCTGTGCGTTCACGGATATCTTGGGATACTCCTCATCCTGAAGCCCGTTAATCTTTGCAACCGTCTCCTGGTATTCTCCGTTCCAGCCAATTCTAAACACAGAATATCCCGAAACGCTGATACAGGCGATTCCCCTGTCCTCCGCCACAAAATCAGCGATGAACAGTCCCTGCGGCAGACTGCACTGTTCAACTAATTCCGGCCCCTCCGCCGTAAATAACCATTCCGGCCCGCTGCTGGCGGAGCCGAAACTGTCGCTTTTCTTGTCATACGTCCGCACCACGGAATTAATCAGGTAGATCTGTTCCTGATAACTGCAAATTGTTCCGAGGAAGTTTTTCCCGATCTCTTCCCGTCCCTCCTGATCATATCGGTCTGCCACAGAATGATCTGAAGATAATCCGGCAATATACACCCCGGAAGCATTTACGGCAAGCATCCCAGGAACATAACCGGGATCTGACAGCTTAATGTCTTTTAACCCAATCTCATCCACATAATCCATATTTTCGTCAAATATCTGCACTCTCTGGTTTCCCTCATCTAAAACATATACGTTCCCGCCATATTCCGTAATTGCCGTAGGATCTCTGAACTCTCCCGCTCCGTTTCCCTCTCTTCCTATTTTCTGCAAAACCTTTCCGGAGCCGTCCGCCGCTGTCACACTGTGGGAAGCACGATCAACGATCAGGATATCTTCCTGCCTGCACAGGATACCTGCCGGTTCATCCACCCCCTCTACCTTCCATTCTTCTGCCTCATATCCCGACGTATAGACGTCCTTCAACGTTTTCAACGCATTCTTCTCACCGTCTAATTCCTCATCATTACTTTCATAAATGGGAAGCGTCTGATTCCTGGATGCTTCCATAATCTTATAGTTATCGCTCTTTTCGCACCCCGCCGCACACAAAACTACCGCGCAGAAACACACGCCTAATCTTATTCTTTTCTTCATAAATGCTCATTCCTCCGTATACATCCTGATTCTATTTTCTTAATTTTGTGCAACGCTATCTCAATAACGTATCAATTGCATATTAGACGCATAAACCCCGGATTCGTTACACATCTCTGGTAAGAATTGTTGCAACATCCTCCCGAAACCGCTCGTCATCGGTAAATCCGCCCACCACGCGCTGTTTTTATATGGTGGACGATTACTACAATCTGTACTATCCTTAAAAAGCTATCAGAAAAGGACGTGGGAAGCGACAACCCTTATCTGACAACATTCTTGAAACATGAGAATGTAAAAAGCCTTGACCGTGGGCTTCTGGTAGAATTGATTGATACTATATACGTCCACGACAACAACGAGATTACAATTCAATTTAACTTTGCCGACCAACACAAGCGGATTGTTGAGTTTATCGAAAACAACGAACATAACCTTGAACTGATAAAGTCCAACAAGGGCGGCGTTCAATAAGGAAGTAAAAACCAAAAGACTTTGTAAACAGCCAGTATAATTGGTTGTAGGCAAATTCAAATCATACGGAGGAATTGCAAAATGGCAAAATCAATTTTTGAGAAATTAGGCGGCGAAT
>CAJUPF010000122.1 GCA_910588565.1 uncultured Lachnospiraceae bacterium | reverse complement strand
ACCTTAGAAAGCATACACTGGCAGGCGGTGGCGGACGGCAATAAAGAAATATCTACAATGGTAAAGGCGATGGCGCAGTATTACCGGATTTGTTTAAGCCGGGGAAAAGAACTGATTCCGCTGGGCCAGGAATTGGAACATATCCGTTCCTATCTGGTAATCCAGAATATGCGTTATGACAATATTATTGTGTTAGAGGATCAGATTGCAAAAGACTACTATCAGGTGCAGATACCCAAAATGACGCTGCAGCCTTTGGTTGAAAACGCGATATACCACGGAATCCGTATCAAAGAAGGAGGGAAAGGAAAGGTAATCCTGAGCCTTCAGAGAAAGGGAGATGCGGTCTGTATTTTCCTTGCCGACAGCGGTTCTGGTATGCCGGCAGAGAAAATCGATGAAATGAACCAGTCGATTTCCCAGTATGACGAAACATTTGGATACGGCGTAAGAAATGTAAACAAGCGGATTGAATTGATGTTTGGGGCGGAGTATGGGCTGCATTATTACCAAAATGAACACGGCGGAGTAACGGTAAAAATTCGCCTGCCTTTTGAGATAAAAGAGGAGAACAGGGGGAACATACGGGATGTATAAGCTGCTGATTGTGGATGATGAAAGAATGATCCGCATGGGAATTAAAAATGGAATTGACTGGAGCAGGCTGGGAATCCAGGAAGTTTATACAGCGGCGTCCGCCATGGAAGCTCTGGCAGTGATCGAGAAAGAACAGCCTCAGATTGTACTGACCGATATCAGTATGTCAGAAATGTCAGGACTGACGCTTATGGAAAAAATCCGCAGCCGTTACAGCCAAGAAGAAATGCGGGTTCTGGTATTGACAGGATATGATAAGTTTGAATATGCCAGACAGTGCCTGCAGATGCGGATACAGAATTTCCTTTTAAAGCCGGTAGACGAAGAAGAACTGGTGGAAAGTATAAAAGAACAGATTGACGCGCTCGAAGAAATCCGCATCCGCCAGGAGCAGATTCAGGCGAATTTAAGAACGGAAGGTTCCAAACGCCAGGCAGCGATGGAACGGTTTATGCGGGCTTTGGTGCATCAGCGGATGGAGAAAGAAGGCATTTGTTATCCCGAAGAGCTTACCGCAGAACGAAAAAAGCTTATGGAGATTGCGATTTTGATTCCGGAAATTCAGATGGGCAGCGGCAAAGAATCCGATCGGGATTTTGAACTGCTTACGATGAAAAATATCTGTATGGATTTGATTGACGCGCGCCGCGCCGGAATCACGTTTTCCGATGATGACGGAAAGATTATACTGGCGCTTTACAGCTCCGATACGGAATGGGATGTGACAGAGCTGTTAGAGGAACTGGCGGAAATTCTGGAAAATGAATGTGATTTCAGGCCAAGAGTGGTATTGGGAAGTGAATCGGAAGGCCTGGATAATCTGTTTGTATCTTATAATGACGCCATGTATCTTCTGTCGCAGGAGAGAGAGGGCTTCCGGGATATCGTAAAATCCGGCAGGGAACAGAACAGGGATCAGTTAATCCATGATATTTACCGGGAATTTAAACAGAGCATAATTGCAAATATCGCAGACGGGAACCGGGTGATGCATATCTATGAAAAGTTCTGCCAGGCGACCAGATCCTATAACTTGTCCAGGGGGCAGGTGCAGAAATGGTGTTTTGATATTGCTTCCGGTATCTATTTTACAAGTATTATGGAAACAGGGGAAATGGTAGACAACCGGATTGAATCCCTGATGAAGGCGCTGACAGGCGCAGATCGGGAAGAGACGCTGGAAATGACTTCTATGTTTATCCGCAAGCTGGTGTTTCGGGAGGAAAAAGAACAGCATGAAATTATCACCAGTGCAAGACGGTATATCGATGAACATCTGGAAGCGGATTTGTCGGTTGCAAAACTCGCAGAGCAGTTTTATGTATCGCCCAACTATTTTTCCAGGTTGTTTAAAAAAGTGATGAACGAAGGCTGCAATGAATATATCGTGAAGAAACGGATTGAAAAATCCCGGATTCTTCTGGAGACGACTACGATAAAAGCAGGTAAAATCGCCATGATGGTAGGCTATAATGACACCAATTATTTTTCCCTTGCTTTTAAAAAGCATACCGGCGTATCGCCTACGAAATACCGGGAAATGCTGCAGAAAGGGCAGGGATAGCAAGTGATAAGGAGAAGAAAGCAATGAAAATCAAAAATCCAATTCTTTCAGGATTTCATCCTGATCCAAGTATAGTACGAGTTGACGATACCTATTATATTGCAAGTTCCACCTTTGAATGGTGGCCCGGAGTCCGAATCCATATGTCAAAGGATCTGGTAAACTGGAAACTGATTACCTATCCGCTGAAGGAACAGCGGCTTTTGGATATGACAGGCAATCTGGATTCCGGCGGAATCTGGGCACCGGATCTCTCCTGGCATAATGGAAAGTTTTATCTGGTGTATACGGATGTCAAGGTAACGGACGGTTCCTTTAAAGACTGTATCAATTATCTGATTACAGCGGAGGATATTATGGGACCGTGGTCCGATCCGGTTTATCTGAATACGGCAGGATTTGACGCTTCATTATTCCATGATGAGGACGGCAGGAAATATCTGGTGAATCAGTACTGGGACCCCAGAAGTTTTCATCATCCGTTCTATGGCATTATGTGTACGGAATTTTCAGAAACAGAAGGCCGTCTGGTTGGAGAACCCTGGCTGCTCTACAAGGGTACGGAGGAGAAATTTACGGAAGGCCCCCATATTTATAAATTAAACGGATATTATTATCTGTTTGTAGCCCAGGGCGGTACCGTGTATGCCCATCAGGAACGGGTAGCCAGGGCTAAAGGCCTGCATGATACATTTGTCACACAGCCGGGAGAGCCGTTTTTAACGACATTGGATGCGCCGTATCATCCGATTCAAAAGGCCGGACATGGTTCTTTGGTACAGACGCAGGCAGGAGAGTGGTATTTTACACATCTGATGGGAAGGCCGCTGCATCACAGTACGGAATCTATGGTAGACCCAAGAGGCTGGTGTCCGCTTGGAAGAGAGACAGGGATTCAGAAGGTGACCTGGGATAAAGAAGGCTGGCCTCATATTGTTGGCGGCCATACTGGTACGGCGGAAGTGGAAGCGCCAGCGGGCATAAAAGAACAGAACTGGGAGCCGACCTGGCCAGGAACCGATGATTTTGACAGCCAGGAGCTGAATATCCATTTCCAGAGCCTGCGGACGCCGCTTGGCGAAGATATGCTTTCTTTAAAAGACAGGCCGGGGCATCTGCGGCTGTATGGACATTTTTCACTGGCTTCGACTTATAAACAGGCGCATATCGCCAGAAGGTGGCAGTCGTTTTGTTTTGATGCGGAAGTAAAGATGGAGTATCACCCGAGCACAATCCAGCAGTTTGCCGGACTGACCTGCTACTATAATACGCAGAACTGGTCCTGTATCCAGGTGACCTGGAATGAGAACTATGGCAGAGTGATTGATGTGGTCAGTACGGATCTGGGCAAAACATTCAGTGTATACGAGGAAGAACCAGTCCCGGTGCCAAAAGATGCAGCGTATGTTTACCTAAAAGTAGAAGTGCGGGGCATTTCCTACCAGTATCTGTATTCTTTTGATGGGGATACATGGCATAAAACGCCGTATATCTTTGACTCGGCAAAATTATCGGATGAATATATCAAAGCGGTATACGATGCGGCATTTACCGGGGCTTTCGTAGGTATGATGAATGTCGACGGGCTTGGAACAAAAATTCCGGCGGATTTTGATTATTTCAGATATGAAGAATTGCTGTGTGACTAGCAGAAGAACGCACATAGAAAAAGACAGGAGACGGTTATAGGATGATAGGAGCGGGAAAGACACAAAAAACGTTGTGCCTTTTGGCAGTTCTGGCGGTATTGTGTCTGGCAGGCTGTGGAACGGCAAAGGAAACGGACGAAAGAAAACTGCAGATTACGGAACCGGAGAATCATCTGGCGGACTGGAAGGAAGAACTGCCAGAGGATGACGGATTTGGAGGAGTAAGCGCCAATGCGATCCGGGGAATGGAGATCCAAAAGGATGGAACAGTGGTATTTGCAGTTTCTTATGAGCCCAGGGAGGAAAAGGATACCTTTGATTACTGGGATATTTCCGTACCCTATCGCTCTATGGTAGCGGTCAATACGGAAGAATTATACGATTTGTTTGGTACGGTTGCGATGCTTGGAGGAACCAAAGCAGAAGGAATTTCGCCGGAAGAAGCGGGGCTTTTAGATACGGGGACATCTGTATTTCTTGCCTGTGTAAAGGATCAGAAGGATGGAGAAAAAGGCGCAGCAAAACCAGATCTGGCAAAAACAATTCTGATTGGCGATTCGGACGGACAGGGCAATTATTATGTGTCAATGGCCGGATCAGAAGAAATTATGCTTGTAAACCAGCTCTTGCTGGATACTGTTTTAAATCCAGAACCTTTTCAGTATATTTTGAAAATTCCTGCGCTTATCAATGTGGATACGGTTTCAGAAATCTGGATCACGGCCGGAGAAGAGACGCATCGTATGGAGCAGGAAGAAAACGCATGGATGGTAGATCAGGAATCTGTGACAGAGAAAGAATTCCATACGATGTATGGGGAACTGCTTGATGTCAGAATTACCGGAGAAACAGAAGGGGAGGCAAAGATTCCAAATGACCAGGAACCGGTTCTTTCCCTGCAGTTTTACCGGAATCTGGAAGGTGCGTCGGATCTGGAAGTCAAGTATTATGCATTGGATGAAGAGTCCCTGCGTGTAAGCGTAAACGGACAGGAGCGCTTCCTTGTGCAAAAGGAGGATGTGGATACGATACTAGAAAAGCTGAATTAACCTGGCGTCGGATTTACAGCAGAACCAGAAAATAGTTTATCAGCAGAGGGAGATATGACGGAACAGTGATATCTCCTTTTGTTATGGTTTAGGTTTTTTGAGATTTTGTTGTAAGATTATAGGGGGAGCGGCGAAGCGTCCGTCAGGGAGAGACCAGGGCGAAGGGAATTTATTTTGTTCCGATGCTCAGGATCAAGAGCTTCTAAGCAGTCCCAGGAAGTTTTTACCATGTGGACGGAACCGCCCTAAACACGCCGTCCATGGCGTGGCCAGGGCTTCCGCGGACATCCGTGTCCGCGGATTCCTG
>CAJUPF010000121.1 GCA_910588565.1 uncultured Lachnospiraceae bacterium | reverse complement strand
ACTTCTTTCTCTTAACATTTTCGTATCCCTCATATAAATAGTTTTATAAGTTCTCTTTTCCTGGGAAATATGCTGTCCAAAATACTTGCTCCGATCCGTCCATATCTCATCAAAATCAATATCCGCGTAAGATAGAAAATCTTGTGACTGTAAAATTACCTCTGATTTTTCGTCATAACCTTTTACCAGAGCTTCCGCCACTTTTGCAAATTCTGCTATTTCCGAATCCTCCAGGGAAATCTTGTTAACGAATGCATGATAGCATTCGTTATAGCTTTCTTTCATCCACTCCAGGGTATGCAGTGTTTCTTTTAAACTATACCGCACCATATTGTTGGTGTAAGTATTATCCTGAGTCATTGGCAGGTATTCGTCCGGTCCCATAACTCCCAGCAGATGGCAGCTGCCGTCATTGCTCCAGTCCACACGCTGACACCAGTATCTGGCGGTCTCTGCCATGATCTCCGCTCCAAAATCTTTTAAAAAGCCAAGATCTCCTGTCGCTTTTACATAATGCATAATTGCATATACCACATCTGCCGTCACATGAATCTCATGATCTGCGTACTGCCAGTTCGCACATTCTTCATCTCCGCCTACGGATGATTCCCATGCATATCTGGCTCCTGTATATCCGTAATTTGCAGCATTTCTTCTGGCTCCATCCAGTGTCTCGTAGCGGAAGCGGATCAGGTTTTTCGCCGCTTCTGCATCCGTGTGCAGAAAGAACGGCAGCATGCTTATCTCTGTATCCCAAAAATATCTCCCAAAATATGCTTCTCCTGCATATCCTTTAGCACAAATTGCAATTCGATAATCGTCTGCCGGTTTACAGCGAATTAACTGGTAGACAGACATGCGGGATGCCAGCTGGACAGTTTCATTACCTTCTATTTTAATATCCGCCGCCTGCCACTCTCTGTTCCACACTGCCTCATGCTCCATAAATAAACGCTCATATGACTTTTCACAGGCCTCTTCCAGATACTCCTTTGCTCTTGCTGCAGGTGTTCCTGTTTCATTTAAATCTCTGTCCGTTGTAAAAGCAATTCGCTTTTCCACCACAACCGTCTGCCCACAGGCAATATTTACAGTTCTTTTCTGATAAGCACGGCCTGCATCCGCAACGCCTTTGAATGTACAGTTTTCCTCTTCCTCATCCGGCGCAGCCATAGAAAGGCATGACAGCATACTAACTGTATTTCCGCCATTTGTTTTAATCTCCGCATAAGCCTTATCTGCATCTGCCTCCAGCTTCCTTTCCAGATAATGCTCAAATCCATTCGTCCTGACGCCGGAATTTATGCCTGCTTCTGTTTCGATGGAGGCTTTCCCGGCCAGACATTTTACCTCAACGCGCTGAATCGCTATATGCTTACTGCTTTTGCTTACGAACCGGGAATACCGAAATGCAAGCCGTACCGCATCGCCTTCCACATATTCTATTTCCCGGTACAGTACCCCATCCTTCAGGCTTAACCATCTGGTATAATTTGCAATATTACTTTCATCCATATCAAGCCACTGCCCGTTTATCATAAATTTCAATTCAAAAATGTATGGCAGATTAATCATTTCTGTCATGAGCAGCGGATGTTTTCCAACAACGCCGGGAATATATGTCCCCCACTTCGTCTTCTCCTTCTCATGCTGTTCCAGGGTCACATTTGCAGGCTTTCTGTCATATTCTCTGTCCTGCCTGGAATCAATTAATCCTTCCTCATAAGAGCCCCTTACATGAATATAACCGTTTCCCTGTGTAAACAGGCCCTCGTAGTGCCTGCCCAGCTCTGAATCACAGGATTGCTCTATCAGGTTCCACTCTGCATCTAATCTCCTCATAACTATATCCTTTCCTTTCACATTTCGCCGCGGCGCCTATCCTTTTACAGAGCCTGCTGCCAGTCCTGCGATAACCTGTTTCTGCATAATGATAAAGATTATAATAGTCGGGGCAATTACTACAATTGTTGCAGCAAACATTGCGCCATAATCACTGGCAAATGCACTCTTGAAATAATATAGAGCGATTGGCAATGTCCGCTTCTCTGTCTGCCCTGTAAGCGTCAATGCAAACTGGAACTCATTCCATGACAGCAGGAACTGAATCACGCCCGCTGTTGCAAACGCAGGCCTTGTAATCGGAAGAACAATCTGTACAAATGTTCTGAGGAATCCGCATCCATCAACATAAGCTGCTTCTTCAAGTGAATACGGGATTGTCTTTATATAACTGACCATGACATAAAACGTAGTCGGCATACCAAGCGCCGTATGTACAAGAATTAATCCTGTCAATGTATTGTACAGACTGGTTGCTGTAAAGTTCGTATATAACGGCTGAATCAATGCCGCTCCCGGAATAACCAGACCCAGAGAAAATAACATGGTGATCAGCGGTTTTACTTTAAACCTGCATCTTACAACTACATACGCCGCCATAGTGCAGACGATAAGATTTAAAATTGTTGAAACAATTGCCACAAAGATACTGTTTTTATAAAAAATTGTAATTGGCGCCAGTTTGAATGCGTTCACATAGTTGTCCGTGTGCATACCGGTTGGAAAGCCTGACATCGCAGATAGAATTTCGCTGTTGCTTTTGAGGGAAGAAGTAACCACCCAGATGATTGGCACCAGCGAAATACACGCTATCACAATAAGGAAAACTGCCGTTGAAGCCTTGCCAAAAATTTTCTTCATGCTCTAATCCTCCTCATCCATCTTGTAAAGTTTGCGGATGCATATCATGACTACTGCCCCCATCAGAATCAGAAGCACTCCCTGGGCATTCGCCAAACTGTAATTGTTATTCGTAAATACTGTTTTGTAAAGATACATTGGCATGTTCATCGTTTTATTTCCCGGGCCGCCGCTTGTTGTCATCATGATGATATCCAGCTTCTGAAGCATACTTGTCGCTGCCAGAACAGTAGACGTCCCAATAATATTTCTCATTAAAGGAAGTACAATATATATGTCAGTCTGCAGCTTTGTTGCACCGTCAATCATGGCCGCCTCATAAATATCTTCTGAAACAGATGACATTTCTGCTAATACGAGTACTGTTACAAGTCCCGCATACGGCAGCCAGGTCAGGGTAACGGTCAAAAAGGCAGTTCTCGGATCCATAAACCAGTTATGTGTATATGGAGATCCAGTAAGTTTTGTTATTACATTATTGACAAAGCCAAACTGTGGATTCATGATGCAGAGGAACAAAATTCCAAGAGCCGCACTTGAAATAATATTAGGTACAAAGAAAATGGTGCGCATTGGATTCGAATACCATTTTTTCCGCGAAATCAGCAATGCTACTACAACTCCAATAAATACATGGACTACGGACTGGAGCAGAATCCATACAGCCGTGTTTTTTATGCTCTGAATAAAGTCTTCATCTTTCGTAAATAGATAAATATAGTTTTTCAGGCCAGCAAACGTCATGTCCTTACCTACAGCCCAGTCTGTAAACGAAGTAGTAAAAAGCGTTATCAGTGAACTCAGGAAAATAAAGGAAAATAACGCCACTCCAGGCAGAAGAAACAGAACAATCCATTTTGTATTTTTTTTCATAATCTCCTCCTATAACTGCGATTACTGTTTTTAGAAATATACTCACGACCGATGAAATCTGCCGTGAGTATCGCGCCATGTGTTATATTATTACGTTTTATCTATTTAGATTACTTATTCTGCTCCGCCGCATTTGTTAAGTAATCCGCAAACTCTTCCGGTGTAATCTCGTCATAGGCCAGCTCTGGATATCTAATGCCAGTCTCTCCCACAACGCTTTCATAGGCGTTGTTATCAAGCGCTCCGCATTCATATTTGGCGTTTTCACTAATTTCAAGAAGTTCTGCCACAACTGGATTTGCAGCTTTATACTCGTCTGAAATTTCTACATTATCTGTAAGCGGAAGGGCTCCTGCTTTCTCAAGGAATACACCCTGTGCATAAGCATTTGTCTTAAATTTGAGGAATTCCAGAGCCGCTGCCTGCTCTTCTTCAGATTTTCCATTGGTACAGAGAACGTAACCCACTTCAAACTGCGTGATCAGGCCGTCTTCTGGATATAATGCCACGCCAACTTTATCCTCAAATCCTTCCATTGCTTTAGAAGTATCCGCAAAATCAGGGCACATCCAGGGACCATTTGCGATCATTGCTGTGTTTCCCTGCTCAAAGTTATTTGCCGCGTTTGCATAAATCGCGCCAACCGCGTCAGAAGTTGTATACTCTTTTAAACAGGTCTGCATCATTTCAGCTGCTTTTATAACTGAATCTGTATTATATGTATCTGGATATCTGGTGTTCATGAATTCATTTCCTTCTTCACCGTCTGTTCCAATAATAGCTGCCAGCCACAAATTAGTCGTCCATGAATTTTCACCTGTCATAAGCGCAAGCGGCGTAATCCCGGCGTCTTTTAATTTCTTGTTGTTCTCCATCCACTCATCCCAGGTTTTAGCCGGCGTAATGTTTGCTTCCTTGAACATATCTTTGTTGTAAAAATATCCAATTACCTGTCTCTGGTTAGCAATAGAATAAACAGATCCGTCTTCTTCCGTATTGTAGTTCATTGCCGACTCGCCGACATATTTCATCCACTCGCTGTCTTCCTCCAGATATGGCTTTAAATCAACTGCCTGTCCGTTCTCAATCGCAAGCTCACGGATACCATTTTTCCCAATAATTACATCCGGAAGATTTTTAGATGAAGCCAGTGTTTTCATCTTGTCTACAAACGCATCGTCAGAAGGCAGTTCCTCAACCACAACTTTAATTTCACCTTCGTGAATACGGTTAAACTCTTCAATAACTTCTGTCTCCGCTTGTGCCGATGCATGTGAACCGACCATAAACGTTGCGTAAGAAATTTCAACAGGCTCTTTTTGATTCGCACCACCTTCGACAGCATCCTTTGTCTCTTTACCGCCTCCCGCGCATCCCATAAGTGACATCGCTATTGCCGCCGCAAGAATTGAAGCCGCAGCTCTTGTGTAATTTCGTTTCATTTTTTCTCCTCCAATCTTTTTTTGTGAATCCATTTTACCTTGATTTCTATCTTTCTTTAATACGGCCATTTTTCTATTTTCATAAAAAATATGACCTTCTCTAATGGCCTCTCTTCAGATTACGGAGGATTTCTTGGATGTATTTTACCTTTTTGTATTATTTTTATACTCACAGCCTATGAAATCTGCCATAAGTATCACAAATGCCGCAGCCGCAAAGCGGCATACTTCCTTATGCGGCTGTGCGCATCATGTTATGCTG
>CAJUPF010000120.1 GCA_910588565.1 uncultured Lachnospiraceae bacterium | reverse complement strand
GTTTTTCCATTGACTGCAATGGACAGCAAATCATTAAGAGATTTGATCTCTAATGAATAAGTATTGTCGCTGGCTGGAGAAACAGAACCTTCGGCAACTTTTGTGCCAATACGGTATAATTCCCATTTACCACTGCCGCTTATGCGTAAGGTATAGCCGCTGTTATTCCAGTTCATTCCGGTCTGTGCCCGGACAGTCAGGCTGGCCCATGTGTCTGCATTATTGTCTGGAAGCGTTATTTTAACAGATGTGTCGGTATCCATCCAGCGGAAATCTCCGACAATAGTAGAAGGATCACCGCCATTCCATTGAGCGACATTGTTTGCCAGTTCCTGTTTCAATTTGCCGTTTTCTACAATCCATGCACCATGTGTATCCAGCATATAGCGGGGTTCATTTCCACGTTTCTCAAGCCAGGATGGGTCATCTGCAGATGTGGGATTTTCAGGAGTCGCTTCTTCTGCATATTCAAAATTGTCAGCATAAAGTATGTCATTTGATGAATCAAGTCTGCCGCCAGTTGCGTCAGTATCGAGAACCACGCGATCTTCGTTGTGAATGCCTTCGTCTGGGGTTCTCTCTGGCGTAGTGTTTAATGTTGTGGCAGTAGCTACGGAATAAGCGGGCAGAGTTACAACCCAGCCATCGGTTTTCTTTTCGATTGTTCCTTTATTCTGTAAGTACTTATCTGTTTCGGTTACCCAGAAATACAGGTCTTTTGCAGCTGCAGTGTCCATGTCTTCTGTTTTAATCAAAAATGCTTGTTCATTCTGTGTGTTATTTACAAATACAACAGAAAAATCAGATTTATCCGGCGCTGCCAGGGTCATATAACCTGCGTTGCCGTCAATGCCTGCAGTAGCATGCTCGTTGTCGGTACCAGCAAAAGCGCTTGATGTAGCGGCGGGGATTGCACGCCAGATATCGTTCGTATCCGGGTTGCTGTCTTCCCAGCCTGTTTTCGCAAATTTGGAAAAGTGTTCTAACATGTATAACGCCGGATCATAATGTATGTAACCGCTCCATGGGTCACGTGCGCTTAACAGTTCTTTGTGGCCATACTGGATGCCTTCATAAAAAGCGCCGATTGCCGGCTGGAACATATAGTGGGTACGCCTGGAGGATTTAAAGGCTGTGATAAAGCTGTCCATCAGAGCGAGTGGACTCTGGTATCCGCCGATGCTGTTTGCGCCATATTCTACAGTCTTATTTTCCTGAAGCTCGGAGTAGCCAAATGTTGCGCATCCTTCACTGTACCATACTTCTTTGTCATCTGTATCAGCCATTGTTACATAGTCATCCGTAGCGTTCGTGCGGTAGTGGAAGCCGATAATATCAACTGCCTTATATAAGTCGTCATCCTCACGCATATGTGGTACGATATTAAGTGATTTGTTCTCATCGGAAGCGATGATGCGGATTTTTTTGTATGCTGTCTGTGCAGCCTGATCCATATATTTCGGAAATTCCGTTTCATTTTTTACGCGGTTAGAATACCATTTAATAAAAGCGTCGTCCGGGTTACTTGTTTCATTTTTATCCGGATTTACAAAGTCGACTACATAACCATATTTTTCATATGCGTCAAAAATTGTTTCTTTGTACCATTTGTACACAGCTTCGTAGCCATCGGTTTGTTTATTGCTGCCATTCCATTTATCAGCTGCCCATTTTGGCATTTCCCAACGAAGAATACTGATCTTTACGGCTGGATTAATTTTTTTGGCATCTGCCGCCATTACAAACCCAGGAGAGCGGGAAGCGTCTGCTTCTTCATCTTCATAACGCATGGTACATGCTTCTGCTCCGGTGGAGTTATTTCCATCATTACCCATTTCCATTTTGATGTGGGTAAAGAGCGGATAGTCTCCGCCGAACAGATATTGCATCATTTCGTTGTATTTTTCTGGAGCTTTGTCTTTGTACTCTAACAATAAATTACTGGTACTGTTGCCGTTTAACATACCAAAGCCTTTGTATGTAAGACCATTGATATTAGCGGCTGCTGTATCTATATCACTGCCTTTGATCAGGATAGGAGAAGGATTGCTCTTATTGATTTCTGATAACAGTTTTCTGGCAGCAGCGTCAACTTCTGCCTGTCTGGGAGTGTCAGGATTGGTGGCAAGTAAATCCTGGGCAGCTTTTATTGCATCTGCAAGGCCAGCGGAAGCATATGTTGTGCCGACTAATTTTTGTGCTTGTGTAATATAACCTTCCAGGGCAGCAGTATTGGCAGGAAGATGTTCCTTGGCATATTTGCGGTAGGCAGTCTCTGCAATTGCAGTGGCTTCATTCAGTGCGGTATTGCCGACTACGATGTTGTCATACACGCCTTCCTGCAGATAGCTGGTATCAAAAGAACGGGCGATCATGGCGGACAGAGATGTCATGCTGCTGAGTTTAAATCCGATATCTGCAACTTCTCCGGCTTTCTGGCCATTGATGTAGATAATGACATGGCCGTTGCCGCCGTTTGCTTCCTCATATGTCATGGCAACTGCGTTCCAGTCGTCTTTTTTTACGCCAGAAAGGCTGAGCTCATTCAGTTTGTTCTTGTTGCCATATACAAATTTTCCGGAATAGGTCAGCAGGCGCAGGTAGTTTGCACTGCTTCCAATGGTGGATGCAACGCGGGTATCTGAGACGGATGTATCGCTGCTGGGAGGATTCTGTTTCACGTCAAGTAATAAAGTAAAAGCGCTAGATTTGAAGGGGGTAACATCTTTGATGGAAGCATGAAATTTATTTTTATCATTCCAGTGGTTGATGACAGGAAAAACTGTACCACATCCGGATAATGCCTGTGTTGCAGCCCCATCTGCCAGTGTCAGGCCATCGTTCTCCTCCAGCGCTTCAGAAAATCCGGCTGGAAGAGTTGGTTTTGTTGGTGGTGTAGACGTTGTGGAATTATCTTCTGCAGCGATTTCCACTGCTGCATCGGTTCCGGCTGCAAAAGCGGCAGTTCCCTGGAATGGAAGCCCAATTGCCAGTGTAAATGCCAGAACCTGACTAAGGATACGTCGTCCTATACGATTCATAAAAATCCCTCCTAAAATTAATATTGATGAATTAGTAGTTGCTGTGGTAATTGAAGTACACGGGAAAAATATATGCCTCCTTTTCATATATTTTTTACAGCTGAAGATTTTTTGTGTTTGGCAGGCTGATAAGCCAAAAAACTGTCATCTGCAGCTGGAATATTTTTGTGTAAAACATTACCGATGCATTTAAGCATACTTTCTTATTTATTATAAAAGTGAATCCGCAGATTTTTCCATAGCAAAAGTTATGATTTCTTTTTTATTTTCTCTTTGTTTGCTTGAAACAGATTGGAACGATGTATTTTATTAATAAAACATGTTATTTTCTATGATGTATATTGCTGAGCTGTAAGAAAAAATACTTGCATTCCGCTGCATTCATATGGTATAATCGTACAGGTTTTTATGAAAACCAGAACAGCAAACACATATGCGGATGATGGAGCGGTGCCGGTGACGGTGCTTCAGGAAAGGAAGCATATGGAAGACAATAACCAATGGAGGTAAGAAAATGAGCGTTATTACAATGAAACAGTTACTGGAAGCCGGTGTTCATTTTGGGCATCAGACAAGAAGATGGAACCCGAAAATGGCTCCATACATCTACACTGAGAGAAATGGTATCTATATTATTGATTTACAGAAATCGGTAGGTAAAGTAGATGAAGCTTATGCAGCGGTAGCTGATATCGTAGCAGAAGGCGGCACAGTTCTTTTTGTCGGCACCAAGAAACAGGCGCAGGATGCAATCAAAGTAGAAGCAGAGCGCTGCGGAATGTACTATGTAAATGAGAGATGGTTAGGCGGTATGCTGACGAACTTTAAGACGATTCAGAGCCGTATCGGACGCTTAAAAGCAATTGAAGCAATGGCGGAAGATGGAACATTTGATGTTTTACCGAAAAAAGAAGTAATTGCACTTAAGAAAGAATGGAATAAGTTGGAGAAAAACCTTGGCGGAATCAAGGATATGAAGAGACTTCCGGATGCTATTTTTGTAGTAGATCCCAAGAAGGAGAGAATCTGTATCCAGGAAGCGCATACACTGGGAATTCCGTTGATCGGCATTGCGGATACGAACTGTGATCCGGAAGAGCTTGATTATGTAATCCCTGGCAACGACGACGCCATCCGCGCGGTAAAATTAATTGTTTCCAAAATGGCGGACGCAGTTGTGGAAGCAAATCAGGGTACGATTGAAGTAGATAATACAGAAGAAGCAGAAGTGGAAGAAGCAGCAGAAGCGTAAGATAGAATCAGATAGAGTTGGAGGACAGACAAAATGGCTATTACAGCAGCAATGGTAAAAGAACTGCGTGAATTATCCGGCGCAGGCATGATGGATTGTAAAAAAGCTTTAAACGAGACAAATGGAAATATGGACGAAGCTATGGAGTTCCTGAGAAAGAACGGCCAGGCAAAGGCTGAGAAGAAAGCTTCCCGCATTGCAGCAGAAGGTATTGTAAAAGTAGTAGTGAAGGACAACACCGCTGCAATTGTAGAAGTAAACTCCGAAACTGACTTTGTAGCAAAGAACGAGAAATTCCAGACATACGTTGGAAAAGTTGCAGATCAGGCGCTGGCAAGCAATGCGGCAGACATCGATGCATTTATGGAAGAAGCTTGGCTGGAAGATGCTTCTAAGACCGTAAAAGACGTGCTGGTTGAGCAGATCGCTGTAATCGGTGAGAACCTGAAGATCAGAAGATTTGAAAAAGCGACTGCAGAAAATGGCTGTATTGTAGAATATATCCATGGCGGCGGACGTATCGGTGTTGTAGTTGTAGCAGAAACAGATACAGTAAACGATACTGTAAAAGAAGCAATGAAGAACATTGCCATGCAGATTGCAGCATTGAATCCGAAATACATTGACAGAAGCGAAGTAAGCGCTGAATACATTGCACATGAAAAAGAGATTCTTTTAGCACAGATCCAGAACGATCCAAAGGAATCCCAGAAGCCGGAGAAAGTGATTAACGGCATGATTGAAGGCCGTGTGAATAAGGAACTGAAGGAAATCTGCCTGGTGGATCAGGTTTATGTAAAGGCAGAAGACGGCAAGCAGACAGTTGGAAAATACTTGGAAGCTGTTTCCAAAGAAGTTGGTACGGCTGTAGCTGTGAAGAAGTTTATCCGGTTTGAGACAGGCGAAGGAATCGAGAAGAAGAATGAGGATTTTGCGGCGGAGGTTGCGGCGCAGATGAAATAATTGTCGGATTTTGTCGACACATTGATATTTAAAACAAAAGTTCTTGTAAACGGTGCAGTAGCACTGTTTACAAGAACTTTTTACATTTCAAAGAAATATAAGTGGTAGAATACGGAGAAAAAGTATGTTAGAATAGAAAAAATGAGA
>CAJUPF010000119.1 GCA_910588565.1 uncultured Lachnospiraceae bacterium | reverse complement strand
GGGGCTACCTTTCCGACAAGCTGAACATACCCGTGTCGCAGCTTTCGCGTGACATTGTGCCTCTATTTTTTCTTCCTTCAGCTTTTCTTCGACTTTATCCCGAACAAGAGGAAGCGTGATACTGCCCCCAACAAAAAACGCGCTGTCCGCATACCTTTTTATTTCTTCCGGAAGTTTCATGACTGCACCTTCCCCATAAATAAATCTGCTTACTCCAATCATCAGCATACCTGTTTTATCCATTCTTTATTTCCTCCTATAATTTACTCAGAAATTGATATGTCCCCTGTGAAACTTGATAACTACTTTCTTACTTATCACTGCCTGCCGTCAATCCTCCTATTAGGTATTTCTGCGCAATGAGATAAATCAGAATCGGCGGTATGATTGCAATGATTGTCCCCGACATAATCCAGTTCCACGGCGTAACGATATCCTTCATCCTGGAAAGACCTACCGTCATAGATACCTTTCCCGGAGACGATGTCAGTATCATCGGATACAGATATGCGTCCCACCCTGT
Organism: uncultured Lachnospiraceae bacterium; assembly: GCA_910588565.1. GTDB lineage: Bacteria > Bacillota > Clostridia > Lachnospirales > Lachnospiraceae > Roseburia_B. The sequence continues at coordinate 5,287 of CAJUPF010000119.1, read as the reverse complement.
AAAAAATGAAAGAGCAAATGCCGTCGTAACTGCTGGAAGTGAAATAGGCAGAATAATTTTTACAAGCGCACCAAGCCTTGTACAGCCATCCACTGCCGCCGCTTCCTCCAGCGTAGATGAAATACTGTCAAAAAAACCTTTCAAAAGCAGAATAGGATTTGCTATGGCGGACGCTACCATCGCCAGCACGACAACAATATATGTGTCATACAGCCCCGTTGAATTAGAAAGTCCATAAAGAGGCGTTACGATAACAATCTGCGGAATAACCTGAATTGCTACAATAAGCATCATAAACGCAACTTTAAATCGAAACCGAAACCTTGATAATGCATAAGCCGCCAGAATTGAAATAATAATTGTAAAAATGCTCGTCCCCACCGCATAAATAACAGACGCTTTCAAATATTCCCACATTGGTGTCTGTGCCGCGACCTCCACATAGTTCTCCCATGCAAAATATTTGGGATACAGCATGCGTTCTCCTAATTTTTCAAAAGGCGTAAGCGATGTGATAAACGCGGTATAAATAGGAAGCAGAGCAATCACTACCCAGACAATAATAACGAAATAGCGTACTATATAATCTCTGATTGTTTTATTTCTTCTTTTCCTTTTCATCTAATCGGCCTCCTTTGAATTGCGTTTCATCAGGAAAAATGCAATCACTGATACAAACAGCATAGTAAATATTGCAATAGCCGATGCCCCGCCCATATCACCATTGATAAACGCCTTTTTATAAATCGTAATACTAAGCAGTTCAGTAGCATTTAACGGGCCTCCTCCTGTAATGACATAGACTAGATCAAATATCGTAAATGACCATGCCATCAGGATGGTTCCACTCATTACCATAACAGGCCTGAGAAGCGGCAGTGTAATATGCCAGAAATATTTCCATCCAAGTGCGCCGTCCAGTTTTGCCGCCTCTTCCACTTCTGCCGGTATTGTCTGCAGAGCGGATAGTAAACTCATGACCAAAAACGGTACACCCTTCCATATACGGATAAAAATAACTGTGGCAAGAGCCAGTTCTGCCCCCAGGAAGCTGATAGGTTCTTTAATAAGCCCCAGATCTAAAAGAAGCGTATTCACAATTCCATTTGTAGAATTTAAAACCCAGCTCCACATCGTCCCTGCAAACACATGGGGAATGACCCATGGAATAATGACAACTGTCCTGAAAAAGCCTCTGCCCGGAATCGGCTTATTCAGTGCAAGTGCAAGAATCGTCCCAACTAAAAAGATACCCACAATACCACATACTACCCATATCATTGTTCTTCCCAGAGTTTTTGTAAATGTCTCGGTAAATAGATATTTATAATTATTCAACCCTGCCCAGCTGTTAAAGTTACCAATCAAATCTACTTTTGCAAAGGAATACCATAATAAATTGAAAAGAGGTATGGCAAAAATCATAATAATAATGACGATTGCCGGTACTAAAAATATATAAGGCAGTGCTTTTCTTTTCCGTTTAAGGTTCATATACTACCACCTTTCAATAAGTGTAAAATGAAATGGATGGACCGCCGTCAGCCCATCCATTTTCTTCAATTACTCTACATAGTTTGAATGTACTGTTTCAATCATAAAATCAATCGCTTCGTCCGGGGTCATCTTCCTTGTCGCCGCCGCCTGCGCACCATCTGCGATTGCCTGCTCAATCATAGACACGTTCTTGTCCTTCGGACGGGCAGAAACTGTACCAAGCTGCTCTACAAGTGCATTCCAGTATTCTCCCGAAAATTCATCTATTCCTTTTTCAGATTCAAGAATTGGAAGCAGTCCCCACTCTGAAGCATGTCTGGTCTGATTTTCGGAGGACATCAGATGCTGAACCATCTTCCACGCCTCGTCCTTATCCTTACATTCTTCTGGTATTGCCCAGCCATCGCAGCCAAGAATAGGATGTGAGCCTGCCGGTCCCGCCGGGAATAATCCTGTATTAAATTTACTTTCCTCTCCTTTATCCAGTTCTTCTTTTAATTCCTTTACTGCCCATACCCCGTCCAGATACATTGCAACTTCACCGTCACGGAATAACGTTCTAATACCAAACGGATTTTGTTCGATAGAGTTTGCCTGTGTAATCCCGTAATCATTCGTAATTTTTGCAAATTCCTCCAATACTTCTGCAAACAATTTCCGATACTCTTTATTATCTTCAAATGTAAATTTTTTGTCTGCATCACTCCAGATATCTACACCTGTATAGCTTGAATAAAAGCTCTCGGTAATATTGGCGAAATCTTCTGTTGCCGTAATTCCCCAGCCAAGTCCTGGAACGCCTGTCTTTTCTGTAATTGTCTTTGCCATGGAAATCATCTCTTCTACAGTTTTAGGAGGTGAATTAGGATCAAGCCCCGCCTGCTTAAAATACTCTTTGTTATACCACACTCCAAAGGCGCCTGTAGCAGAAGGAATCCAATACATTTTTCCGTCCTCTGTTGTCGCAACATCAATAATCGACTGTGGAATGTCTGCCGACAAAGAGTCATCTCCCTTAAATAAATCACTCAAATCAGACAAGTAACCACTTGATGCCAAATCCCATCCATTGATGATATTAATAAACATAACCTCCGGCAGTTCACTCTGAGCGCCTAATAATTTCAACTTTGTTCTTGCCTCATCCCATGCCATAGCCTCAAAATTTACTGTCGTGTCCGGATTATTCTTTGTATAGCTGTCCATAATCGGAGCAAAGATAGGTTCTGCCTTCGTAATATCTCCAAGTCTTAATACGCTTATTTCTTTTTTCCGCCGGAATCTTCTGTTTTTTCTTCTTTATCAGATTCAGCTCCACCGCTGCTGCAGGCTGCCATAGATAATACCATTGCGGCACATAACAACATAGCCAATAGCCTTTTTTTCATATATTTTCCTCCATTTTCTTTCTGGCAGTGTGTACAACTGCCTTCTTCTTAATGTGTAACATCTGATTGTCTTTTTATTACAAGTCAAATATTTAAAGTCAGATATTTCAAATCAGATATTTTAAATCAAGCCTGCTTCCTTTAACATCTTCTGAATCTTTTCATCCAGCTCCTGTGAAATTTCCGGAAGAGGTATCCGTCCCGGTCCGCAGTCTGAACCAACTAATGTCGCTGCTCTCTTTAATATTGCAAGTACTACCGGCTCACCGCCTGTTGCACTTTCTGCCGCCGCCAGGTCAAGGTACGGTGATAATCTGTCCCTGATCTGTTTTGCTTTTACATATTCTCCGGCGCTTCTTGCTTTCCACATTTCTACTGCAAGCTCTGGTGCGAAATTTGAAGTACTGGAAATAAATCCTTTCGTTCCCGCTACTGCTGCGAACGGTTCAAGGAATTCGCCATGTCCGTTGATAACCGTAATCTTATCCCCTATCTTCCTGGCAACTTTTTCCATTTTTGCAAAGTTCGGCGTACATTCCTTAATACCGACTACATTAGAATCTCCGATCAACTGCTCCATAACTTCAAGTGGTACATCCTTATGTGTAACCTCAAGATTATTATATAGAAGGATTCCGATATTAGCTGCCTTTGAGATCTCTTTATAAAAACGTAATACGGCGTCATCCGTCGGCACGTAATAATAAGGAGACAAAACCATAACACCGGCTGCGCCTGCCTGTTCTGCATGTGCCATTAAATCCTTTACATCCTCTATATTGCTGTGATTGCATCCAGCGATGATCGGAAGCTCATCTCCCGCCGCTGAAACTGCTGTCTCTATCAATTTTTTTCTTTCCGGGATTGTAAGAGCGCCGCACTCTCCTGTACTTCCTCCTACTACTAATGTACAGCTGTTGCTGCGGTTAATTCCCTTTCCAATTAGAAAACGAATGTGGTTTTTCACTTTTTCATAATCAACCTGCCGTTTGTCATTCATCGGTGTAACAGCAATTGCGCAAATTCCTTCTAGTGCCTTCTTCAGTTCTTCTGGTCTCATTTTTATACCACCTTTCTTTTCTCTTAGAATTACCTGTAATTCATTTCTTAAATACATAATAACATGAAAAAAAGAAAAAACAATACTTTTTTGAAAAATATTTTCTTTTTATTAATCTTGCATAAAAAATATTTTCTTTTTTATATATTTTTCCTAAATGGTTTGTGAGAATGCAGACAATTTAAGTATATTATCCTGAAGACGTGACTACAGACGCGAAAAAAATATAACCAGGAGACTTGTATCAATTTTTCCATAATGTTATTCCTGCCACTGTTGTCTTTACAAGGCCGCAGCAGAGCAGAAAGCAAGAACCACCTACGACAATATCCTCCGTCTTGTAAAAGATCCGGAGGTCTGTGAACCCATCCGCTTCTTAAGAGAACGGGAAATTGTTCACTATCAGAGGTTCGGTGAAGCCAACCGGGAGATATCAAGTGGATTATGGTGTAAAAATTCTTCACTGTTACTGTTCACTCCGTTCACAGTAACCTTCGCAAATCCATTTAAAATTCGCTTCGCGAATGGGATTTGCTCATTCCCGAATCACTTTCTTACGGTCTGTGCAGTAAATGCACAGACCTGTGTGAACAGTAACTCTTCACTTTCCATAATTTTTCCATATTCAGAAAATAATTGAATATGTATGAGAGAATTGCTATACTAAGAGAAGAAAAGGGAGGTTGCATATATGGGCATTTATCTGAATCCGGGGAACAGGGGTTTTTGGGAGTCTGTCCGTTCTGAAATTTATGTGGATAAAACAGGATTGATTGCAGAGACAAATAAGTGTATCAATACAGAGCAGAAGTTTCTTTGTGTGAGCAGGCCCAGGCGCTTTGGAAAATCCATGGCTCTGAAAATGCTTGCGGCTTATTACAGCTGCGGGTGCGATTCCAAAGAATTGTTTGCAGGACGCAGCATCGCGGGGAATCCAACGTATAAGGAGCATTTGAACCGCTATGATGTCGTTTTTTTGAATATGCAGCAGTTTCTGATTGAGGCGTCTTCCGGTAAGGTTACAGAATATCTGGAACAGGAAGTGCTGGAAGAATTAAACGAAGAGTATGGAACTGTTTTAAAAGGGCGTGAAATGGGGCTTGCCGCTACGTTTCGGAAAATCTACGCCAAAACGGATAAACAATTTATTTTTCTGATCGATGAGTGGGACTGTGTCATGCGTGAAAAGCAGGAGTTGGAAACTCTGCAAAAGCAGTATCTGGATTTTTTAAGGAATCTTTTAAAAGACCAGCCGTATGTTGCGCTTGCGTATATGACCGGTATTCTTCCTGTAAAAAAGTATGGCCAACATTCGGCACTAAATATGTTCTGGGAATATTCC
>CAJUPF010000118.1 GCA_910588565.1 uncultured Lachnospiraceae bacterium | reverse complement strand
GCTGTCTTGATACTCAGAAGTTTTATGTACTCGTCAGCGATTTCATATGCCTTTTCATTTGAGAACGGCTTAAAGAACCCTCTTAATACCTGCTGCGCAAGAATAATGTTATCACGCACGGAAAGATCGCCTACAATACCGTCAACCTTACGGTCTTCGGGAAGGTATGCAATCTTATTCTTCATTGCGTCAAGCGGTTTTGAAATCTTTACAGGCTTGCCATTTACCTTTACAGAGCCTTTGAGCACTCTGTCAGCGCCAAAGATAGCACGGACGCATTCGCTTCGTCCCGATCCAAGAAGACCTGTAAATCCATTTACTTCACCCTTATTGATATGGAAATCAAATGGTTTAATTCCGGCGTCGCTCTGAAGTCCCTGTGCTTCAAGTACAGGCACCGCGCCTTTTTCCGGTTTGTAGGTCTGGTAATCGCCCTGGATATCAGACATATCGTCCAGTTCTTTCCCAAGCATCTTGGAAACCAGCTGGGCACGCGGAAGATCTTTGATTGGATATTCGCCGACCAGCTGCCCGTCACGCATAACTGTAATCCGGTCGCATACCGCGTATACCTGATCCAGGAAATGTGTAACAAAGATAATGCCTACGCCTTTTGCCCTCAAATCGCGCATAACCTTAAACAGCTTTTCAACTTCCTGCTCATCCAGGGAAGATGTCGGCTCGTCAAGGATCAATACTTTACACTCTTCATCTACCGCCCTGGCAATGGCGATCATCTGCTGAACCGCAAGAGAACAGGTTCCCAGCTGCTGAGTCGCAGTTGCCGGAATGTCCATTGATTTCAGAATCTTTTCGGTATCTTTGTTTAATTTCCGCCAGTTCTGCAGTAAATTGTCCTGCCGTCCAATAAACATATTCTCAGCAACAGACAGGTTCGGACATAATGTAATCTCCTGATACACAGGACTGATTCCAACCTTCTGCGCTTCCTGTGGGGAACGAATCGTTACCGCGCCTTTTCCTTCTATGGAAATTTCGCCTTCATCCTTCCCGTAAACCCCGGTCAATACTTTGATTAAAGTCGATTTCCCCGCGCCGTTCTCGCCCATCAGCGCATGGATTTCTCCCTTCCGCAGCGTAAAGTCTACACCCTGCAAAGCTTTTACGCCTGGAAAGCTTTTGTGAATGTTTCGCATTTCTAATACAGAACCATCTTTCACCCCTAAATCCACCTCCTAAAAATTTTCGTCTGCATAATACTTACGGCAAAATACCGTCTGCCGGAAGTACCGCGTCAGCCGCAGCCGCATAGCGGCAGTATTTCCTATACGCTGTACGCATTTCATTCATACCCTGGCGGACCGCTCCGCCCCTGGTATAATAAAACGCGGTGCAGGCATATGAGATCACCTTTCGCTGCACCGCGTTTTCTACAACTGCTGTAACATCCAAATGGTTTCCCCGCACTGCCAGTGCAGGGAAAATGCCTCTTAGATACTTTAACTATACTTATACGAAATTAGATACCGCACTCCTCAATATCTGCGTCTGTAATCGTTCTTGCGTCAAAACCTTTCTCATCCATGACGATTGTCTTTTCAGCCGGCTGCTCACCCTTCTCAAGTTTCTCGATGATCTGCTCAATGTACTTGGACTGGTAAGGATTACACTGGCCATCGTAGTTCCAGTTTCCAGCCTTTAATTCTTCAAGAGCCCATGTGTTGGTATCGAAGCCCATGATAATAACGTCTTTGTCAACGCCGTGAGAAATATTGGCATTGTCAAGAGCAGCAACCGCACCCTTAGCCATATCGTCGTTCTCAGCGTAGATTACGTTAAACTTCTCACCGGAATCAATAACGGACTGAACGATCTGCTGCGCTTTCTCAGCATTCCACTCAGCTGTCTGCTGTGTAACAATATTCCAGCCTTCTGCCTCAGCTGCATCAATCATAGCCTGGGAACGGCCTTTCTGTGCCGCGGTACCCATAACGCCCTGAAGGTGGATAATGTTGTACTCTTCAAGACCCTCGTTCTTTAACCAGTCAACTGCTGTCTGGCCTTCTTTATTCATATCAGAAACGATAGAACCAGCGTAAAGATCTTCAGAAGCGTCGATTACACGGTCAAATAAAATAACGTTGATGCCGTTATCCTGAGCATCCTGCAGAACAGTATCCCAGCCGGATGTATCAGCTGCGGAAAGAAGCAGGTACTGAACGCCGTCCTGGATGAACTTCTGAGCCGCTGCGATCTGCTCGTCGTTCTTGTTGCTGTAAGCGAAAGATGCGCTGTAGCCGTTCTCTTCTGTGAAGTGCTCCTTTAAGTCTCTGTCGTTTGCTGTACGATATCCGGACTCACTTGGATCGTTGTTGATAATACCAACTGTAATCAGCTCGCCTGAAGCTGCTGAAGCATCTGCCGCATCGTCTGCCGTATCATCCGCAGCATCATCTGCTGTGTCGTCTGCAGCATCGTCTGCTGTGTCGTCCGCTGCATCATCTGCTGCTGCGTCGTCTGCAGCAGCATCTGCTGCTGCGTCTGCTGCCGGAGCGTCTGCCTGCTGTGAATCACCGCCGCCACAGCCTGCTACTGATGCTACAACCATGCTTGCAGCAAAAAATAAAGCTAATTTCTTTTTTAACATTTAAAATGTCCTCCCTTTCTTCTGGCATACTTGCCATTGATAGGTCTATTTTAAGTTCTTAAACACAGTTTGTCAACTAAAATATTATAAGTTCACAAGAAAATGCTAAGAAATCTATAACAATTCAGTCAAAATTTCTCATTTTTATTGCTTGCTATGCCATAAAACAGCAAAAAAATACGTTCATTCCGTCAAAATCTATACTTTTATCCATCAAATCGTTATTCTATAGCTGAAACAGAGCCTGCGCGTTCCTCCATGTCACTGTCTCCACTTCCTCTGATGTAATGCCTTTTAGCTCAGCGATTTTCTCCGCCACAAATATCAGTTTTCCAGAATCATTCCGTTTACCGCGGTATGGTTCCGGCGCCATATATGGCGCGTCGGTTTCCAGCAAAATTCTTTCTAATGGGATTTTCTCAACGGTTTCCTTTAATTTTCTGGCATTTTTAAATGTCACTACCCCGCCGATCCCGATATAGTAACCCATGTCCAGAAACGCTTCCGCCAGTTCCGCCGAATATCCGTAACAGTGGATTACTCCTGTAAGATCTTTAGCATGAACTTCTTTCATCACCTTTAAGGTATCTTCCGCAGCGTCCCTGGAATGTATAATAACCGGAAGGGCGCATTCCTTTGCCAGTTCCATCTGGCGCGCAAACCAGTACCTCTGCCGTTTCCGCTCCTCTTTCTCTTTTACCCAGTAGTAATCCAGGCCGATTTCGCCGATAGCAATTACTTTTGCATGTGCTGCCTGTTCCTTTAACCACAGATACCCATCTTCATCCAGTTCTTCCACATCACTTGGATGGACGCCCGCCGCCGCATAGACCTTCGGATATTTTTCTGCCAGGGCAATTGTGGTTTTCGTGCTTGCAATGGAAGCGCCTACGTTAACGATCGTGCCAATCCCTTCCTGCAGCAGTTTTGGAATCAGTTCATCCCGATCTTCGTCAAACGCTTCGTCATCATAATGTGCATGTGTTTCAAATATCATACGTTCTCCTTCATATATCTCAATATATCGCAAAGCCGCCGCAGAAAGCGGACATTCTTTCTGCGGCAGTCATGTTATTTTTGTTATCAGCAGATTTCCGCGCCTGCAGGCATATCCTTATCCGGCTGCAGCAGCGCCAGTCCGCCGTTTGCATCCTCTGCGCAAAGCAGCATTCCTTCGGACAGCACGCCGGCCAATTTGGCAGGTTTCAGATTAACCAGGACCATAACTTTTTTGCCTACCATATCCTCCGGCGCATAGTATTTGCGGATACCGGATACTATCTGCTTTACCTCGCTTCCAATCTTTACCTGGGAGCAAAGCAGCTTTTTGGACTTCTCCACTGCTTTACATTCGATAATTTCACCTACCTGAAACTGCATCTTCATGAAATCATCAAAGGTAATCTCCTCTTTTGCTTCTATATCGATTACTTCCTCTTCCTGCTTCTCCTCTTTTGCAGGCGCTTCTTCCACAGAAGGATACCGCTCCTCGACTTTTTTCAAAACTTCATTTAAATCCAGCCTTGCAAACAAGATTTCCGGCTGTTCCGTTACTTTTGTTCCGCTTACATAATGGCCGAATGTTCCCAGGCTGTCATAAAGAACTTCTTCTGCATTCAGCTGTGCCAGAATCTTCTCTGCGGTTTTTGGCATAAAACTCTTTAGCAGAGAGGCGCCGATACTGATGCTTTCAGTCAGGTTGTAAAGCACCGTCTCAAGCCGCGGCAGGGCGCTTTCCTCTTTTGCAAGTATCCAGGGCGTTGTTTCGTCAATATATTTGTTGCATCGTTTAAACAGGTGAAAGACTTCCGTTATGGCGTCCGCTACCCGGAGTTCTTCCATCTTAGCTTCTACCTTAGCCACCGTTTGGGTTACTACAGATTTCAAATCAGCGTCAACTGCTTCTGATACGCCGCTGTCTTTCACTATGCCGCCAAAATATTTATTGCTCATAGATATCGTGCGGTTGACAAGGTTGCCGAGTGTATTGGCAAGATCCGAGTTAATCCGCTCTACCATCAGCTCCCATGTGATTGTTCCGTCGTTGTCAAACGGCATCTCATGTAATACAAAATAACGAACCGCATCTACCCCGAAGAACTCCGCCAATTCATCCGCATACAGGACATTTCCTTTGGACTTGCTCATTTTGCCGCTGCCCTGCAACAGCCAGGGATGGCCAAACACCTGCTTTGGAAGCGGGATATCAAGCGCCATCAGAAAGATCGGCCAGTAAATCGTATGGAACCGGATAATATCTTTTCCAATCAGATGCAGATCCGCGGGCCAGTTTTTCTGGAACAATTCACTTGAAGCTCCGTCCGCGTCATAGCCGATTTTGGTAATATAGTTGGTCAGCGCATCCAGCCATACATATACGACATGCTTTGGATCAAAATCTACCGGAATCCCCCAGCTGAAAGACGTCCTGGACACACACAGATCCTGCAGTCCCGGCAGAAGGAAATTATTCATCATCTCGTTTTTGCGTGAAACCGGCTGGATAAATTCCGGGTGCGTATTGATATGCTCAATCAGGCGATCGGCATATTTGCTCATTTTAAAGAAATACGCTTCTTCTCTGGCGGGCACTACCTCTCTGCCGCAATCCGGGCATTTGCCGTCCACCAGCTGGGATTCTGTCCAGAACGATTCACAAGGCGTACAATAAAGGCCCTCATACGCCCCTTTGTAAATATCGCCTTTGTCGTATAACTTCTTAAAAATCTTCTGAACCTGCTTCTCATGGTCTTCATCTGTTGTGCGCACAAAACTGTCATATGAGGTATCCATCAGATCCCAGATACGTTTCACTTCTCCTGCAACCTTATCCACATGTTCCTTGGGCGTAATTCCTGCCGCTTCTGCTTTTTCCTGGATTTTCTGCCCGTGCTCGTCGGTTCCGGTCTGGAAATACACCTCATACCCTTCCTGCCGTTTGTACCTTGCGATTGCATCCGCAAGTATAATCTCATAGGTATTTCCAATATGAGGTTTGCCGGATGTATAGGCAATCGCAGTCGTCATATAATACTTACCTTTACTGCCCATGTTCTATTCCTCCTGTCTCTATGATTATTTTTTCTGTAAAAAAATCCCGTCTTCAGAACAACCGAAGACGAGACTGATTCCCGTGGTACCACTTCTATTTATCCATATCTCACAATATGAATCTCAATGCGTACAATGATACGCTCCCGCTGTAACAGGCGGACCTGTCTGAGCTTATCTGCCAGTATTCTCTCCAACCCGCAGTTCATCCCATCTGCTCCAAAGCCATCTTCCATAAAAGTTCCGTTATCCCCTCTCAGCCCTGTTATCCGTGGGAATTTCTCTGTAAACTTTCCTTTCATGTACTCTCTTTTTCATCACATTTATCTGTTTCAGACTACCATGCCTGCCTTTTTCTGTCAAGGATTATGCACAGTTTTCCTGTTTAGCGCGCTTTATTGGTTACTATTCACGGTGCCCTGCACCATAGGCACTAACTTAACAATATTTGAATAAGCTGCTGTCGGATTTTTCTTCGT
>CAJUPF010000117.1 GCA_910588565.1 uncultured Lachnospiraceae bacterium | reverse complement strand
CGAGAAACAAATATCAGCCGGAGAGGAACAGCTTGCGGCAGCAGAAACCGAACTAGCCGGGAATGAGAAACAAATATCCGATGGAGAAAAACAGCTTGCGGCAGCAGAAGCCGAACTAGCCGAAAATGAGGAACAAATATCAGCCGGAGAGGAACAGCTTGCAGCGGCCAGGAAACAAATGTTGGAGTCTGGCTTGGACGAAGAAACAATTAATGCCCAGCTTGTCCAGCAGGAACAGGCGCTTGCAGAGGCAAGACAGCAGTTAGAAGCCGGGAAAGCGGAGCTTACGGCAAAGAAGGAAGAGCTTGCTAATGGAAGGAAACAGTTAGAAGCCGGGAAAGCAGAACTTGCGGCAAAGAAAGCAGAATTAAAAGAAGGCAGAAAACAGTTGGAAGCTGGGAAAGCAGAGCTTGTGGCAAAGAAACAGGAACTGGCAGATGGCAGGGCAAAACTGGAAAGCGGGAAGCAGGAACTGGCAGACGGCAGGGGACAGCTGAACAATGGGTACAGCCAGATAGCGAAAGCAAAACAGGAATTAGAAGAAGGGAAGCAGGAACTGGCAGACGGCAGGAAAGAATTGAATGACGGTAAAACAGAATTGGAGGAAAGTAAAGAAATCTACGAGAAACCCATGACGGCGGAAGAACTGGCAGATGTTATGGAAGAGGATCAGTCAGATGTAGAAGAAATGCTTAAAATCCGCAGAATGACGATGCTTGATGTGGAAAATGACAAGATGGAACTGGAGGAATTTGTTGATTTTATTATAAAGGAAGTGCTTACAAATGAAACCTATGCAGATGCCATTACAGATGATATGAGGAAAGAACTGGAAGATGGGCAGAAAGAAATTGCGGATAACAAGGAATTAATGCTTGGAGAGGAATACAACCGTATGATGGTATCCCTTGCACTGCCAATAGAAGGAGATAAAACTTTTTCATTTATAGGGAAAATGAAAGAAAAGGCCGAGAATATTTTTTTGGATGAAACATGGATCGTAGGTGATTCTACAATGGGATATGAAATGGACTTAGGATTTTCAGACGAATTGAACTTTGTAACGCTGCTTACGGTTGCGGCAATCCTGGCTGTGGTGGTAGTGACTTTCCGTTCTCTTGTCTGCTCAGCAACGCTTGTGGCAGTTATACAGGCCGCTGTATATATTGTGACTGCAATCGTGGCGATGATGGGCATTTCTGTTAATTACATTGCGTTGATCCTTGTTCAGTGTATTTTGATGGGTTCTACGATTGATTACGGTATTCTTTTCATGAGCAACTACAGAGAGATGCGGCAGGAAAAGGACAAAAGGGAAGCAGTGGTTTCCGCCATGAATTATTCCATAAAAACAATCATGACATCTTCACTGATATTGATCAGCTGCTGCCTGACAGTAGGATTTATCATGACCCAGGAGATTATTGCACAGACTTGTTCTGTAATTGCATATGGGGCATTATGTGCTGTAATATTAGTTATTTTCCTCCTGCCCGCTTTGGCATATGTTTTAGACAGATTTATGATAAAAAAGACAAAGGAGGTACATGGAGTATGAGAAAGATTATATGTATCGGGAGGCAGTTTGGAAGCGGAGGGCATTTTATCGCCCGGAAATTTGCCGAAAGGGAATGCATTCCTTATTATGACTGGAAAATACTGGATCGGGCAATCGAAGCCAGCGGCATTGCCAGGCATATTATGGAGAGGGCGGATGAAAGGATGGCGCATCCGCTCTGGCAGCCGGTATACTATGAAGGAAATTCTAAAAAGTATTACGGAAAGAATGCTAATGATATTTTATTTGAAGCGCAAAAAGAAATTATTCTTGAGGATGCAAAAAAGAGTGACGCTGTATTTGTTGGAAGATGTGCGGATTATATTTTAAGAGAATTTACGGATTACTGTGTAAAAAGCATTTTTTTTGTAGCTCCTATGGAATATCGGATCAGGCAGACGATGGAGGTCGATCACCTAAGCGAAAAAGAGGCATCTGTAAAAGTAAGAAAGTCAGACAAGATGAGAAGTGCATATTACAATTATTATACAGGACACGATTGGGGAAAACCTTCCGATTATAATTACTGTATGAATGTGGCGGATAATGATGAGGAAGAGATTATAACATTGATGGGGCATATTTATAATATAAGTTAATACATTGGAATTTATTTTGAAGCTGTCACATTGTAATATCAGGCAGAGCGTTCCTGGTGTGACAGCTTCATTTAGAAATGACAGGATGATTTGGACATAGCTAGAGCGTGTTTGAAAAATCATTCCCGCCATCTGCATCCCCCACTTAGCGTGATATTTGTGCCTAATTCGGTCAACGTAGCCCGCTACGCCTCCCTCATTTGGCACAAATCTTCCACTAAGTGTGGAATACATCTGTCGGAAAGCATTTTTCAAACACGCTTTAGTGTAAAATAGAGGATTTGCAATCAAAGTAACTTAGGCCGGTTTGAATAATTGTTTTAAGATATAAAATGGTCTTTTCTTTATCTCTGGAATGCTTTTCCCTTGCCCAATCGACCAGCGTACCGGCAAGTGCTTCTGTATAGAATTTTGCAAGGAACTCTTTGAATTCCGGATCAAGATGTTTATTTGACTTTTCATCTGCATGATTAATCAGAGTGGAGGTAACAGTTATAAAATCGGAATAAAAAAAGCGTTTCATCTCATCCCGGCCAATGGCATCATAAGCACAACTGATAATATAGTCATTTTCGTCTACATAATCCATGATAAAGCAGATAGCATCCTCATAATCAACTAATAGATCAAAGTGCTTTACTACATCTATAGCCTCTTCTGTCAACATCCAACGAAGCAGAGAGTAAATATCTTCAAAATGATAATAGAACGTATTGCGGTTTACGCCGCAGCTTTGGATAATTTCTTTTACAGTGATTTTAGAAAAAGCTTTATGGCGCATGGCTTCTTTTAATGAAGCGGCTAATGCCTTTTTTGTTTTTAATGAAAGTTGTTCGTTTTTCAATATATATCACACCTCCGAAAAAAGTATTCTAATTATACATTGTCGGGAAGAAAAAACCAATAGGCAAATTCAGACAGGTGTCTGGTATATTTCGTTTATTAGGCAAATATAACTTCCGTGTCTGATATCGAACACAGTATAACTGTTTGTCTGTTTTTATTTCCAGTTTCTTTTTATATACTGTGTAGTGTGCGAAAAGCAAAATTGTATAGAAGGAGGATATTAATGGAAAAACAAGCCTTTTCCATAGTAATGCAGACATCCATCGGAAAAAGATATGGAACAATGACTGTTGAATGGAAAGAAGAATGTATTAGTGGATTTTTGACGATTTTGGAACATACGGAAGCCTTTCAGGGATGTGTAGACGAATCAGGAAATTGCCGGATTGAGGGCAAAATTATTTCTCTGACACGAACAATTCCATATATTGCAACAGGTAAGATTAATACTACAATGATACAGCTTATATTAAAGGGGGAAAAGAATGTATTTGCTCTGTCTGGTGTGCCGGATATAGAGAATGGAGGGACGAATCTATGAGAAAGTTTTACAGCAATGTTGTGAAATACCGAAAAGGCATTTTAATCGTTTTCCTCATAGCAGCAGTAGTTTGTGTATTTCTCAAGAATATGGTATCTGTCAATTATGACATGAATGACTATCTGCCAGAGAGCGCCAAGTCTACATTAGCGCTGGATTTGATGGAGCAGGAGTTTGAAGGCGGAATACCGAATACTCGTGTTATGGTCAATGACGTGTCAATACCGGAAGCGTTGGAATACAAAAAGCAGCTGGAATCAGTAAAGGGAGTCACAGAAGTTACATGGCTTGACGATGTGGCGGACATTACGATTCCTGTCAGCGTTTTGGATGCAAATACTCTGAAAACATATTATATAGATGATACTGCATTGTTTACTGTGACGATTGAAGAAGAAAAACGAATCAGTGCCGTATCCGATATAAGGGAAATCATAGGCGATGAAAATGCGATGTCTGGAAGCGCTGTTTCAACAGCTACAGCTACAACAAATACCGTTTCAGAAATCAGGAAAATTACAGTGATTGCAGTGTTGTTTGTGCTTATTGTATTAATACTTACTACTACCTCATGGGCAGAACCGCTGATTATTTTGATTGGTTTGGGGATTGCAATATTAATCAATGGCGGAACAAATATGATGTTTGGCGAGATCTCTTTTGTGACAAATGCAGCAGGGAGTATTTTGCAGCTTGCGGTTTCTCTGGACTATTCTGTATTTTTAATCCATCGTTTTGAGGAATGCCGGAAAGAGCAGCTAAACGAGCAGATAGCAATGGTGGATGCGCTGTGCAAGTCTACGACTTCTATTTTGTCCAGCGGCCTTACAACAGTGATCGGTTTTCTTGCGTTGGTATTGATGCAGTTTAAAATCGGGCCTGATTTGGGTCTGGCTTTGGCAAAAGGAATAGCAGTCAGTCTTATCACAGTTTTCATTTTTATGCCTTCCTTGATACTCATGGCTTTCAAGATTTTAGACAGGACAAAACACCAGATGTTTATGCCTGGATTCCAAAGATTTGGGAAAGCAGTAAATCGTATCGCAGTTCCTTTGGTCTGCATATTTGCCATTATCATTGCGCCTGCTTATCTGGCTTCTAATGCAAATGAGTACTATTATGGCTCATCAAACATTTTTAATGAAGAAACACAGTTAGGCAAAGATATTGCTTCGATTGAAAAAGTGTTTGGACAGCGTGATACTTATGTATTGCTGGTTCCGCGTGGAGATACAGCTACGGAAACAAAACTTTCTGACGAATTGCATGAGCTGCCCGAAATAACAAGTATCATATCTTATGTTGATATGGCAGGCGCAGAAATCCCCCTGGAATATCTGGATGAAGACACGCTGGCAATGCTGATGAGTGATGACTACAGCCGTATGGTGCTTTCCGTAGACGCCCATTATGAAGGTGAGGAAACGTTTGAATTGGTTGAAACGATCCGGGAGATTGCAGAATCCTGTTATCCTGGGACATGGTATCTTGCAGGAGAGGGCGTAAGCACTTATGACTTAATGGATACGGTAACGGTGGATATGGTGAAAGTAAATTTAGCCGCGATTGCTGCTGTTTTCATCGTGCTTCTCTTGACGATGAAATCGATCTCTTTGCCTGTTATTCTGGTATTGAGCATAGAAACGGCTATCTGGCTGAATCTTTCCTGCCCGTATTTTATGAATCAGACAATTTTCTATATTGCATATCTTATCATCAGCTCTATTCAATTAGGAGCCACGGTAGATTATGCAATCCTTATGACAGACAGGTATAAAGAAAACAGGCAGACGTTTCAAAAGAAAGAGGCTGTATGGCACACGATTTCCGATGTGACAGTTTCGATCCTGACATCTGGTATTGTGCTTACAGCAGTAGGGTTGCTGTTGGGCTATATATCAACCAATCAATTATTGGCACAGCTTGGCATTTTTGTAGGACGTGGCGCGATTTTTTCGTTGATGATTGTGCTTCTGATTCTTCCGGGATTGTTATTTTTGTTTGATAAACTGATTACAAGAACACCGAAAAAAAGCAGGGAACATAAGCCGGCGGCTTTAAAGCGCAGACATAGACCGGCATTATTAAGGAGGTAATGTAAAATGAACTGTTCTAAATTAAAAAAAATTTTGGCAGCCTTACTGGCGGCAGCCATAGCTGCAACTGCTGTTTTGCCAGTTTTTGCGTCAGCTTCTGAAGCAAATTCACAGAAAGAAGAAGTAGTGTATGTAAATTTGGATAATGGCGGCTCTGCAAAGGAAATCAATGTGGTCAATATTTTCAATGTAGAAAGCGGAAAAGTTGTTGATTATGGAAAATATCAGAATATAAGAAATATGACTACCACAGATGAGGCGGATTATTCGGGTAATACAGTGACAATCCATACGTCTGCGGCGAAACTTTATTATGAGGGGAAACTTGACAGTGTAGTTATGCCCTGGGATATTAAGATTCAATATTATATGGATGGAAAACCTTATTCCGGAGAAGAAATTGCAGGCATGAGCGGTGCAATGAAAATGAAACTCCAGATTGAAAAAAATGAAAAATGCCGGGGGAACTTCTATGAAAGTTATGCATTGCAGGCATCTTTATCGCTGGATACTGACAAGTGTAAAAATATTGTCGCAGGGGATGCTACTATTGCCAATGTAGGGAGCGATAAACAGCTCACTTATACGATTTTACCCGGCAAAGGGGCAGATATTGAAATTACGGCAGATGTGACAGATTTTGAGCTGGGTGGAATATCCATCAATGGAATCCCATTAAACCTTAATATAGAAGTGGATGATGATGAACTGATGGATCAGGTTACAGAACTGCTAGATGCAATCGGGAAATTAGATGATGGGGCAGGAGAATTGCAGGATGGCGTTTCCAAGCTGCAGGATGGAGCAGAGACTGAGTTAAAAGATGGGGTACATGACCTGACAGATGGAGCTGCCAAACTACAGGATGGCACCTCTGCGTTAAAAGACGGTGGGAACAGCCTGCAAAGCGGAGCCGCAGAACTGCA
>CAJUPF010000116.1 GCA_910588565.1 uncultured Lachnospiraceae bacterium | reverse complement strand
CTGCTTTATTGGCCGGATGCCCTGCAGCGGGGTGCAGGGCGCCGTGAATAGTAACAAGCCGTACATTACATTGGAAATATAGAGATCCAATGATTTACTTTTGAGCCTTGATATGCTATACTAGCGTAGATGTCAAGGCTCTTTTTTGAAAGGAGCTTTTACTATGGAAAAAGACTTACCAAAGGAGATTGAGATAAAATGAAACTAGGAATCGTAGGGCTTCCAAACGTAGGAAAGAGTACGTTATTTAATTCACTGACAAAAGCAGGCGCGGAATCGGCAAATTACCCTTTTTGCACGATTGACCCGAATGTGGGGATTGTTCCGGTGCCGGATGAGAGGATACAGAAGTTAGGAGAGATGTACCATTCCAAAAAAGTAACCCCGGCAGTGATTGAATTTGTAGATATCGCCGGTCTTGTCAAAGGAGCCAGCAAGGGAGAGGGATTAGGGAACCAGTTCCTTGCGAATATCCGCGAAGTGGATGCTATTGTGCATGTGGTGCGCTGCTTTGAAGATACGAATGTCATTCATGTGGATGGAAGCATTGATCCGGTGCGGGATATTGAGACGATCAATCTGGAATTGATTTTTTCGGATATTGAGATTTTAGAACGCAGGATTGCCAAGGTTTCCAAAGGAGCCAGAATGGACAAGACGCTTGCAAAAGAAGCAGAGCTTTTAGAGCGGATTAAGAGCCATCTGGAAAACGGAAGTCTGGCCAAGAGCTTTGATTTATCTGAGGATGAAGATGAAATCGCATGGTTTAAATCCTGCAATCTTCTGACGGCGAAACCGGTGATCTATGCTGCAAATGTGGCAGAAGAGCATCTGGCAGACGATGGTGCGTCCAATCCTTTTGTACAGGCAGTCAGGACGCAGGCAGCAGGTGAAAACAGTGAAGTATTTGTGATATGCGCCCAGATTGAGCAGGAGATTGCTGAACTGGATGACGATGAAAAAATGTTGTTTTTGGAGGAATTGGGCTTACAGGAATCCGGTCTGGAAAAGCTGATAAAAGCCAGTTACAGCTTGCTGGGACTGATCAGTTATCTGACAGCCGGAGAAGATGAGACCAGGGCCTGGACGATTATCAAGGGAACGAAAGCCCCACAGGCGGCGGGCAAAATCCATACGGATTTTGAACGTGGATTTATCCGGGCGGAAGTTGTAAATTATCAGGATCTGTTAGACTGCGGGAGTCTTTCCGCTGCGAAAGAGAAGGGAATCGTAGGACTCGAAGGAAAGGAATACGTAGTAAAAGACGGGGACGTTATGCTGTTCCGCTTCAATGTGTAACTGGCTGCGCATACCCAAAGGGCACACCGTATGACACGCTTTGCAAGCGGTCAATTAAGGTATACCCAAAGGGCACACCGTATGACACGCTTTGCAAGCGGTCAATTAAGGTATAGGACAAAAATTCCTGGAATAGATTAGTATAGAAGGAACCCGGAGGGATTTCCATGCGTTTTTGTGAACTTCAGGAAAAAGAGGTAATCAACGTCTGCAACTGTAAATGTCTTGGAAATGTGATTGATATTGAATTTAATGAGCAGTCCGGCTGTATTGAATCCTTAATTATTCCAGGACCCTGTAAATTTTTTGGCATATTCGGGCATGAATTTGAATTTTGTATACCCTGGAAGTGCATTGTCCGTATTGGATCGGATATTATTTTGGTGGAGATCAAAGAAGAAGACGTCAGAAGAAAATTATAGGAGGGCTTTTAGATGAAATGTCCGTATTGCAGCAATGATGATACAAAAGTAATTGATTCCCGGCCCGCAGATGACAACAGGTCGATTCGGCGCAGGCGGCTGTGCGATTCCTGCAGGAAGCGGTTTACTACCTATGAAAAAGTAGAGACGACTCCGTTAATTGTTATTAAAAAAGACAATAACCGGGAACAGTACGATCGTTCCAAAATCGAAGCAGGTATTTTGCGCGCCTGCCATAAACGTCCGATTTCCGCCAAACAGATTACCGCTTTGGTAGACGAAATCGAGACAGAAATTTTTAATAAAGAAGAGACAGAAGTGTCCAGTTCTTTGATTGGTGAAATCGTAATGGACAGGCTAAAGGATTTAGAAGCGGTGGCTTATGTAAGGTTTGCCTCTGTCTACCGGGAATTTAAAGATATCAATACATTTATGGACGAATTAAAAAAAATCCTGGAGTAATCTAACAGCAAAGGAGCGGGAATCGATATGAAGCAGATTTTATACCCGTCGGAGTATCTGCCGTCCGCCTATCAGATTGACTACGGCGGTTTATATCACAAGGGCTGCCGGGGATTGATTTTTGACATAGACAATACATTAGTGCCGCACGGTGCGCCAGCGGATGACCGTGCGATTGCGCTGTTTGCCCGTTTAAAGGAACTGGGGCTGGACAGTGTGCTGCTGTCTAATAATAAAGAACCCAGGGTCAAAGCATTTGCGGATAAAGTAGGCGCGCGCTATCTGTTCAAAGCGGGAAAACCAAAGCCCTCTGCCTTTCGGCGGGCGATGGAGCTGATGCATACAGATGCGGACAGTACGGTTTTTATCGGAGATCAGATTTTTACAGATGTAGCCGGAGCCAATCTGGCGGGAATTTATTCGATATTGGTAGAGCCAATGCATCCCAAAGAAGAGATTCAGATTGTCCTGAAACGTTATCTGGAAAAAATTGTTCTGTTTTTTTATCGGAAAAGCAAAAAAATTGACAAATAAAGCTGCGGTATGTACAATGAAAGTCAGTAAGAACAGGTAACGGTAAATGATTAGGCGTAAGGTACGAAGGGAGAAAAATTACGATGAAAATTGCAATTGGTAACGATCATGCGGCAGTAGAATTGAAAAAGCAGATAATGGCATATGTACAGGAACTTGGCCATGAAGTGGAGAACTATGGAACAGATACATCAGAGAGCTGTCACTATCCGGCGTATGGGGAAAAAGTGGCAAGGGCCGTTGCAGCAGGAGAGGCAGACTGTGGTATTTTGATCTGTGGTACCGGCGTGGGAATTTCCATTGCGGCAAATAAGGTCAGAGGAATCCGGGCGGCAGTCTGTTCCGATACTGCGACGGCAAGGCTGGTAAAGCAGCACAACAATGCGAATATCATTGCTTTTGGGGAGCGCATCGTAGGCGTGGAACTGGCGAAGGATATTGTAAAAGCATATCTGGAAGCTGAATTTATGGGCGGCAGGCACGCGGATCGTGTCGCAATGATTGCGGAAATTGAAGCGAGAGGTTAAAAAAGGGTTGAAATATCAATGTTTTTAGTATAGAATGTACAAGCAGGTTTTGTCTGAGTGGATCAGACAGTGAATCTCAAGCGTATTAAGGAGGAAAATTTATGATTTCAGCAGGTGATTTTAGAAATGGTATTACTATTGAAATAGATGGTAGTATTTTTCAGATTGTCGAATTTCAGCATGTGAAACCAGGGAAAGGCGCAGCATTTGTCAGAACAAAGTTAAAGAATATTAAAAGCGGTGGTGTGGTAGAGAAGACATTCCGCCCTACAGAGAAATGTGAGACAGCTCATATTGAGCGCAAGGATTACCAGTACTTATATGCTGACGGCGATTTGTTCTATTTTATGGATGTTGAGACATATGATCAGATTGCATTGAGCAAAGACGATATCGGCGATGCACTGAAATTTGTAAAAGAGAATGAAATGGTAAAAGTATGTTCCCATAAAGGAAGCGTATTTGCAGTAGAGCCGCCATTGTTCGTGGAACTGCAGATTACGGATACCGAACCGGGATTTAAAGGCGACACGGCAACAGGCGCTACCAAGCCGGCTGTGGTAGAGACCGGAGCTACTGTTTATGTTCCATTATTTGTCGATCAGGAAGATGTGATTAAGATTGACACAAGAACAGGAGAATATCTGTCCAGAGTATAGGAACCGTTTAGAATTGGCGGGGCTGCCCAAAATGCGATACAGCATTTTGGGCAGCCCTGTTCCATGAATAACGTTCCTTCCTGTTTTTCAGATAAATTTAACCGCTGTGCCATATGCAATCACTTCTGCGGCTCCCTGCATAATGGCAGAGGATGCGTAACGGATATTTACGATTGCGTCTGCGCCCATGGCCTGGGCCTCTTCTGTCATTCGCTTGGTGGCTAATGCCCTGGCTTCATGCATCATCTCATTGTAGGCTTTGAGTTCACCGCCTACAAGGGTCTTAAAGCCCTGGGTGATATCCCGGCCGATATTTTTACTCTGGATGGTACTGCCTTTTACCAGTCCTAACATTTCTAATTCTTTTCCTGTGATATAGTCAGTATTTACTAAGATCATCTTCTTCTCCACTCCTTATCTCATGAATTCGTTCGTACAGTACATAGAACAGCACTCCGATCAGCGACGCTGCGATAACCGCTGCCGTAAGTCTCAGCAGTATTGGCAGTTCTGGGAAAACCAGGAATGCAATTGCAATGAAGAAATTGTATGCGGCAATCAGGGCAGTGATAATCACGGGTGCAATCATCTTCCTGCCGCGGTCAGCTTTGTCAGGCAATTTGTCATGTTCCATCTTTCATTCCTCCTTTTGCGGTCGATTGTGCCATTTGATTAGTACAATAGTATAATAAACCATCCGTAAACGAATGTCAATAGGTAAGTTTTATTGTTTTAACTAACTGATAAATGATGTATAATAAAATCAATTGGAAAAGGCATCCCATGAAATGTATACAATGCGGAAGTATGATTCTGGGTATAATAGGAAACGGGGGTAAAACATATGGGCAGTTATCTGAATCCGGGCAGCAAAGGATTTCAGGAAAGTTTAAATTCTGCAATTTACGTAGATAAATCCGGACTGATAGCAAAAACAAATGCGATTCTGAATACAAGGCAGAAATTTCTGTGTGTCAGCCGTCCAAGACGTTTTGGCAAGTCAATGGCGGCTGATATGCTGGCGGCATATTATGGCCGGGAGGAAGACACTTCTGTTTTATTTGAAACGTTAGAGGTCAGCCGGGAGAAGTCCTATGGAAAACATCTGAACCAATATGATGTCATTAAAGTGAATATGCAGGAATTTCTCAGTACGGCGGGCAGTATAGATGAAATGCTGCGGATGCTGCAGGCAAGAGTGACAGCGGATCTGAAACGCAAATATCCGGATTCTGCAGATAACAGCCATTTGATGTTTGTGATGCAGGATATTTACGTTGATACAAAGCGTCCTTTTGTGATTTTGATTGATGAATGGGATTGTCTGTTCCGGGAATACCAGCAGGATAAAGACGCCCAGAAGAAGTATCTGGATTTTCTGCGTGTATGGCTGAAAGATAAGGAATATGTGGCTTTAGCTTATATGACGGGGATTTTGCCGATTAAGAAATACGGATCTCATTCGGCTTTGAATATGTTTACAGAGTATTCTATGACAGATCCGGGAGAGCTGGCGGAATACTTTGGATTTACGGAAGATGAGACTGAGGCACTATGCGCAGAGTATCAAATGAGCGCTGAGGAAGCAAAAGCATGGTATGACGGATATCATCTGGTAACATCTACCAAGAATGGTGATATATACCATTTTATGTATAACCCGAAGTCTGTAGTGGAGGCAATGCTCCGGCATAAATTCGGGACATACTGGAATCAGACGGAGACATATGAAGCTCTTAAAATTTATATCCAAATGGATATGGATGGATTAAAAGACGCAGTGGTCAGAATGCTGGCGGGAGAAGAAATCCGTATTAACACAGGGACTTTTGCAAATGATATGGCTACATTTGCAGCAAAAGATGATGTGTTAACGCTTCTGGTGCATCTTGGATATCTGACATTTAACAGTGAACAGGAAACCGTTGCAATTCCCAACAAAGAAGTTTCACAGGAATATATCAATGCTATCAGCACAATGGACTGGCATGAAGTGATCCGCTCAGTGGAGCATTCCAGAGCGCTTTTAAAATCTTTATGGAAGATGGATAGCAAAGCTGTAGCTGAAGGGATCGATCGGGCACATAAGGAGATCTCTGTTCTTCAATATAATGATGAAAATTCTCTTAGCTGTACAATTCATCTGGCATTTTACTTTGCAAAGGAGTATTATACCATGATTCGGGAGATGCCGGGTGGGAAGGGGTTTGCGGATATCTGTTTTATTCCGCGTAAGCTGCATTTGGATAAGCCTGCAGTAATTATTGAGCTGAAATGGGATAAAAAAGCTTCCGGCGCAATCGCACAGATCAAAAACAGGCAGTATGTGGACGCTGTGAAGGAGTATAAAGGAAATCTTCTGCTGGTGGGAATTAATTATGATAAGAAGACGAAAGAGCATACGTGTGTGATTGAGAAGCTGCAGCCGGTATGAAATATAGCGATAGCGGATGTCTGGTAACAGTTCAGCCTGCAACTGCGCACTTGCTGCGCAGTTCGCAGCCGATACAGCAGAATTGCCAGGAATCCGGAAGGCTGAACTGTTGTTACATTTCACACCCACGCCAGTTTTGGCGAATATTTCGTATCACCTGGTGTGAAATGCAACAAGCATCCGTCCATTTAAAGTTGTCTGACGACAAGGGACGGCTGCCATCCCTTGCTTTATG
>CAJUPF010000115.1 GCA_910588565.1 uncultured Lachnospiraceae bacterium | reverse complement strand
CAGCGAGAGTTTTCGCATTCGGTGATAGGTTCTTAATTATAAATTCCGGCGATATATCCTGCCCCCGCCCGGTATATTCAACAGGGAATTTGCTTCCGTCATCCATGCCAATGCACTCAAATTCCAAAACAGTGTTATCCATCTCAATATACTCCTTTTTCTAAACAGAATACAATAATTTTAGCTTCACCCTTTTAAACGTCCGGCTCTAAAAGCTTCTCCGTCAGCATTCTGAATCAGCCATCGAATCAGCGTCACGTTCTCTTTCGTCTTCTTCCTCCTTAGTATCTCCCCTGAGCAATTCCATATAATTCCCTTTATCGATATGAATCATGGAAATCCTGTTGTTTTTCCTGCAGAACGCATAAACGCAGTCCACATTCCGTACCAAAGACTGCAGACGTTCATCCGGCACACAGACAATCAGCTGCAGGTTTAACTGTCTTGCGTAATGCAGGCAGACCTCGCTGCGCTCTTTGTCCATTTTGGAAAACGCTTCGTCCAACAATACCAGGCGGATTTTGGAATCCTGTCTTCTCTGCTGCATATAAAGCATGGCAAATCCGGCAAACAGCGCCACATATTTTGGATTCTGGCCTTCTCCGCCGGAATCCCGCCCTGCCATATCGTCTACGTAATTTTTCCGGATATTCCCATCCGGAGCTTCGGCTTGTTCGTACATACTAAATTTCAGATAAGTTCGGTAATCTGCATATTTTGCCATATTTTTTCTGTGGCTGGCCAGTTCTTTCGCATCCGTATCCTTTGGTGGCATAAACTTATCCGTCAGCCGTTTGATCTGCTGCTCATACTTCTGGTAAAATTCATCTTCTCCAAGACTTAGCTGCCCTTCCATATGCAGATCCGGTACCTTCAAATCCAGTTCCGGTGCAGTGAGCATTTCATAAAACTGCCTGTTTTCATCCTCCGCCGGAAGAATATCAATCTGATAAATACTGTCCGAAAACCGGATCTTTGCGAGCATGGAATTGATTTCCCGGCGATGGCGCTTTGCCGCTTTCATTTCTCCATGAATCGCTGCAATCACATTTTCCCGAAGCATCTGATATACCAGTTTATACTGTTGTTCAAAGGCTGCCTTATACTCTGGTTCATAGTCTTTTCTGCAGCGTTCCAGAAGCTCATCATACGGCCGATTGTCCTGTTCCATACCTCCAATATCCAGGGATGGAAATGCTTTGATAAACAGCATTCTGGCATTGCCCCGGAGTTCTTCTTCTGTGCGTTCCGTCTCCCTTAACTGTTCTAATGCCTGTATATGCTCTCGTTTCAGCAGATTTGCCCTGCCCAAGCGTATCGCCTCTACCGCCTGTTCTGTCAGGGCAGGATTTGGCGCAAATCCTTTCTGCAGCTGTTCCAATGCTTCTTTTTGGTCTTTGATATCCTTATCCAGTTCTCCTTTTCTGGAAGCCAGACGGATACTGTCTTTTTGCAGCTGTTCTTTCTGCGCCTCCAAAGCTCCTGCTTCTGTTTCTAAAGTCTGCTTCTGTTCTTTTAATTCTGCAATCCTAGTTCCCTGTTCCAGTTCCCGGATTTCCTGCTCCAGCTGATCTGCTTTGCGGTTATATGCGTTTAAGCTTGCCGCAGACTGCGACAGACGGGACAGTCTTTCATATTCATAAGCCTGGAGACGTTCTAATTCATTCACCTGATTCAAAACGCTAATTTCCTGCTCTAACCGGATCATCTGCTCGCTTAGATAAGTAATTTCTTCTTCTAACTCCTGTATCTGCCGGATAGAAACCTTTTTTCCAATGCTGGGATAACGGTAGTCCTGTTCCCTCAAATGGCGGAATATATAATTACTGTAGGAATAACAGTCTTTTGTAACCCCATGGCGCACCTGCTGCAAGTCTTTCACTGTTTCACATTTTTTGATATGGCCTAAGTACCGTTTCAGACAATCGTCTATGTAAGGGATTTCGGTCGCTACCGCTTCATATAAAGTTCCAGGCAGAGCGTTCGGCTGATCCCGTACAATAGCTTCCGTATGAATCAAATCCACAGACTCATAGTCCTTCTTCTTCATTCCGCGAAAAACCTCTGCTGCTGTCAATGCATACTGCGGTTCTGTGACCAGTGCAAATTTAATTCTGCCCAGACAGCCTTCCACGGCGTCCCGCCAGGCTTCATCCGTAACGTCAAACAAATCGGCCAGGATTTCCACACGGATCGGTTTTTGGTAACGGTCTGACAAATTTTCTTTTAACCTTCGTTTTGCCTCTTTCAATTCTTTTCGGTAATGCTTTTTATCCCGCTTCAGATCATCTAAGATCTCTTTTTTCTCCCGGTATTCTTTTGTAAAACCGCAAAGTTCCTCTTTATAATCATCCCGCTCCTCCATAATGGAGGCGTATGTCTCCTGTAATCCGCGTTTCAGCTTTTGGATTCCTTCTTCTGTCACTGTCCCGTCCGCTGTCTGCATTAACAGATTCCGCAGAGGATTGCTGACATATCCGCTGAGTTCTTCTGTTGTATCCCACTGTTTTAATCTCTGTGCAAAAGTCCGCCAGTCTGCCGCTTCGTGGCCGCACAGCCGTATCGTTTCATTTAGCTGTGCAAGCTGTTCTTTTTTCCTGCCAAAATCACTGTTCAGCAGTTCTGCCTGCAGTTTTGACAAGGCTTCTCTTTTTTCTGTTAACCTCTCTTTCAAACGATCTTCCTGCTGCAAGTAAGATTCCAGTTTCTCCTCTGCCTCTGCCTGTTCGGCTTCTTTTGCTTCCAAATAAACTTTTTTCTCTTCGATCTCTAATACTTTTAAAGCGGCTTCCCCCGCTATCTGCTCTGCCTTCGCCCTGGTATACCGCCTGTCATGCTGACAGATTTCTTCCAGATACGCAATCTCTTGTTCCAGATTTTCCACCTGCTCTTTCATTTCCCGGTAAGCGGCTAACTGTTCGCTGATAGCGGCCATGGTGTCTTCTTTACTCCTGGGAAACATATAATCCCGGATAAACTGGCCTGTGCCGTTGGTCATACGCAGGGCAATCGCGCTTTTTTCCATCACTTTAAAACGTCCTGGATCCATCAGCCCAAAGATCACATCATTTACGGTATTCAGATAAGCTTCCTGGGTAGGATACATCCGGTTCAGCTGAAACGGGCCGCTGTCCTCTTTTCTCCCGCTTCTCTCCCCAATCAGCTGCTGCATCCTCTTATGCGTATAGGGAAATTTCCCCTCTGACAGATACAGATCATCGGGGAAGCTTCCGGTAT
This sequence comes from uncultured Lachnospiraceae bacterium, assembly GCA_910588565.1. Lineage (GTDB taxonomy): Bacteria > Bacillota > Clostridia > Lachnospirales > Lachnospiraceae > Roseburia_B. The sequence continues at coordinate 3,610 of CAJUPF010000115.1, read as the reverse complement.
GGCTGAAAAACCGATATTTATTTACATCCTGATCCTTCGCTGCCACTTCAAAGGAAACGCCGATACAGACATATGCCCCTGTTCCGGTATCTTTCAGCTCCAGAACAATCTGAGAGCAAAAATCCATGTTTTCCCGGTTTGCGGTACCGTCTTTTTGTTCTCCCCTCAGATAGCCTGACACACTTCGTTTGTTCTTCGTATCTTCCGCCGCCCTGTTTAAAAAATCATTGCGGATACTGCCGTATAAAACTACCTGCAGCGCATCCATCACAGTTGATTTCCCGGAGCCGCTCTTTCCGCTGAACAGATTCACATACTCATGAAAACAGATGACCTGATGATCAATTCCGCCCCAATGGTTCATCAACATCCTTGTCAGAATTTTCTTCGCCATTTTCATCTGTAGTTTCCTCCTCTTTGTACTGTTCCATTAATTCATTCAGCACTGCAAAACTGCAGTATAGATTCACCGTGCTGTAAATATAAATGGGCGTCTCATCCTCCATGTCCCGAACCGCTCCCGGATATTCAATCATCTGATGTTTTTTCATCAGGCCAAGCGCCTCGTTCCATTCCTGCTCCGTCAGTTTCCGGTTCAAAAGGCCGGTATTTCTCCCATATTCCCGAAGCTCTTTCCGGTTCGTTACGGTGGCAGAAAGTCCCTCCCCCATGATTTTGTCACGGTAAATCAATTTTAACAGCAAAACCAGTATCGTCGAAGTTTTGGATATCTGCTCTGTCTTGATTCCCTCTCCGGTCAGACGGAAGATACGCTCTTTGCCGTCATGCACCAGTTCACAGCCTGTCACTGCAAAATAATCTTCCAGAAAAGGGCGGTGCCTGACGCAGATTTCGTACTGTTCATTATCCACGGGAACCAGCGTAGCCGGATCGTATTTTTCCTGTAAAATACAGGTCTGCCGAAACAGCCCTGCAATCGTTTTTCTCAATTTTTCTGCCTCTGTCACAGACAGCTGCTCCATATAGTCCACCATGTTCTATCTTCCTCCCAGTGCATCCTGCCAGATAATTCCTGGCTCTATTTTGCAGTAATCGTAAATCCAGTATAGGAAAATCCCTCCGGCGTCGTAAAGGTTTCCCCCGTTTCGATCTCCTGCCCATCGTCTGGCCAATCCATGGCTTCCTGCCACACAAACAGCAGTTTTTCCAGATCTTCCATTGTTTTCACGGTATCCTGTGTAACTGTAAATACTCCGTTCTGCTCGTTTTTCTTTTGGAATTTCCGGATCTCGGCCTGTGTATAAAGCGGCTTTACCACAAACTCCTCCAGCTCTGCCGTTTCTATCGGTTCCTGCTTCATTGCCTGCGGCGCAAATTCCCGTTTTGCCGCGTTTTTCGGACGTGCCAGGCTCTTTTCCTTAACCACTGAAAATTCTTCGCTCAGAGCCAGTTTCAAAGATAATTGTTCTAAAATCTCATCTCTGTTCGGGTTCCTATCCAGCAGCTTGAGAAACGCCTTTGTCCTATCTTCCCCACTGTCTCCTTCCGCCAGAATATAACGCGCTCTGGCCGCTGCCCGTTTGGCAAATATCCGTTTCTGATCAATAAGCTTCTGATACCTTCGTTCAATCCCGTCAAATTCCCGGTTAATCAAAAGCAGAAGATCCATCGCCTCTTCACAGGCCTCCAACGCCCGCTTTCTGCGCCGCCAGGAAACGGAATCCTTTTCTTCTGTTTCAAGCTGTTTGGAACATCCCTGTTTTCTTAACTCATTCTCTATCAGATTTTTATCAATCAATTCTTTTACTTCTTCTTTATACCGGTAAAAACTATCTGTCGTCGTCAGGATCGCATATTTTTTGCTGTCACTGTTATTCATCTCATTTACCAGAACTTCCTGAATGCCAAGAAACGTCCTTTGCCGGGAAAGTTCTTCAAAATATCCCCGGATTCCCTCCTGCATATTCGCTAACATCTGCTGCAGCGAGCGGGAAGTCTGCAGTGCGCTTTTTAAAATCTCATTATTCTTTTCCCGGTCGGAATAATAGGTAAACAAATGACTGTAAACCGCCAGAATACTACCCTGCTCAATACTCTCTTCTTCCTGGAACAACCGGCAGAATACATCAATAAAGAGCTGGCTGTATTCCGGAAAGGATATCACATACTGGTTTAATGTCTCATCATAATCCCTCCGCAGCCAGCCCCAGTCCTCCAGACGGCGGAGAATATTTGAAGGAAGGGCCATGCGGCTAAGCGATTCCTCTTTTAGCTGCTCCATGGAAACACCCTCCGGGCATCCCTCTATGCCATCCGGTAAAACAGCCGTTTTTTCTTCGATGATATTCCGGCATTCTTCTTCGGTCAGTCCTAACAGTGACCAGGACTGGCCGGAAGCTTCGTAGAGTGTGATCAGAATCAACTGATAGTATTCTACATATCTGCTGGAAAATAGATTATAAAATCCGTCCGGCAGTCTGGGCGTTCCATTCATTGCAGTTCCTCCCTGGGACTCTTCTTTGTATTTTGATCTGTAGTTTTGTCATACTTTTCCCTGGCATATTCGTAGGCTTCCCTTACAAGCGGTTTTAATTCTTCAAACATTTTTTCAGACGGATTTAAAACACAAATCCAGCCCATCCAGCCATATACCGGGTGGGGAATCAATTGATTTACCGCAGAAAAATCATATGACATATCCACAACGCCTCCTTTGGGCGGACGTTTTGGTATAAACCCAAACATTTTTATAAATGTATCCTTACGGATACCTAAATTTACACGATATATATGTTCCCTGTTCAGATCTGAACTTTTATCGTTTTCCCCGTCTTTTTCCTTAACTGTTAATACATAGACTCCTCTTTTGCGTTTATTTTGCGGATTATAAAAGATACCCTTTTCTCCCCAGCTATTAACCAGAACGGTATCTTCTAACTGCATAAGGCAGTATTCTAAAATTTTATCCGGCGTCATAATTGTCCTCACTTCCAAGTTCGATTGCAGCGCTCACACAGGATACATGACCTCTATTGTATCCGTAAAGGTATCTTATTCTGCTGCCTTCTATTATAACACAAATGATATGGAATGCAGTACTATCATTCATTCTCCAAATCCTGGACGGGCATTACAGCCAGAATTTCTCTATAACGCTTCGTTATTTCGCTATAATTCTCCCGCAAATGCGGAAACACACAATAACTGCAGTCTTTATAACCGTTTGGCAGAAATGCAAAATTTCCGCCGCAGTGTTCTCCCAGCACATAAAGCGGGCAATAGCAAAACAGGCAGTTAAAATTATCCCTGCCGTCTGTCTGATGGCAAGGAAAATATTCGCATTCCCAGTTACAGAAATATCGGTAATGTTCCCCCTCCCGATGCCCTACATTCATAACATTCCTCCAAAATTCCTAAAGTGTGCATCCTGACACCTTATAGTAACATATTCCCGTATTATATCGCAAACCTGCCAAAAAGTCACCTATATTCCAAAATCGAACTTACGTTTCACTCCGCACCCAATGTCAGCAACTTTAACAAATCCCAATTTCTCAACTTACAGCCTGGAATAACGTAGTCAGGGAGGGGCCGGGGCAGAGGGGATTTACTTTTGTGACTTGTGAAGGATTTAGTGTTTCTTAGCAGT
>CAJUPF010000114.1 GCA_910588565.1 uncultured Lachnospiraceae bacterium | reverse complement strand
CATAGAATGAATCAGTTCTTCCCTGCCCTGCACTTCCATTTCGACTGTTCCATCATATAGATTGCGGACCCAGCCGCTTAAACCAAAATTATTCGCAGAATAATACGCGCGGTACCGAAATCCCACACCCTGCACTCTTCCATAAAAAATAATATGCTTCCGAAGATTCTCACCCATTCTCTCACCTGCTTAAAACCGTACAGCAATATAAGCCTTAATTGCCTCCACACATTTCTCAAACCCCAGCTTACTGCTGTTTAAGCACAAATCATAATTTCTTGCATCCGTCCAGTCCCTGCCTGTATAATGCCTGTAATATTCCGCCCGGTATTTATCCGTTTTCGCAATAAATTTTTCCATTTCGCTCTCTGTCATACTATTCTGTTCCATAGCCCTAGCCAGATTAAACTCTGCTGAACCATGCACAAAAACACTGACCACATTGGGATAATCCTTTAACACAAAATCTGCCGCACGACCGATAATAACGCAGCTTTCTGTCGATGCCAGCCGCTTAATCACCTTTGCCTGGAAATTAAACAGATTCTTCGCAGAAACAAAATCGCTGCTCTCAGGAGAAATCAAGTCCCCGGTATAGACATCGGTAGACATCCGCAGAAACGGGCTGTTTTTTAACTTCTCATCCAGCTGCATAAACAACTTTTCATTGATACCGCTTTCTTCCGACGCCATTTTCAGAAGATTACTGCTGTAATAAGGGATATTCATCTCCTTTGCCAGCATTTTCCCAACCGTTCTGCCGCCGCTCCCATACTGCCTTGCAATTGTAATCACCACATGTTCCATAAAACCCCTCCTATTCCCCAAGATATGCTTTTCGGATGGAATCATCAGAAATCATTTCTTTTGCGTTCCCTTCCAGAACAATGTTACCCGTTTCCAGGACATACGCCCTGTCTGCAATCGACAATGCTTTTTTTGCGTTCTGCTCTACCAGAAGCACTGTCGTTCCCCCTTTGCTGACTTCTTCAATAATATCGAAAATCTGATTTACCAGAATCGGTGAAAGACCCATTGAAGGCTCATCCATTACAATAATTTTAGGATGCGACATCAGCGCCCTTCCCATCGCAAGCATCTGCTGTTCGCCGCCGCTTAACGTCCCCGCCAGCTGATTCTTCCGTTCCTCCAGCCTTGGAAAACGTTTATAAACATGCTCTAGTGTCTGCTCAATCTCATTCTTATCTTTTCTGGTATACGCGCCCATTTTCAGATTTTCATATACGGTTAAATCCGCAAATACTCTCCGTCCCTCCGGCACATGCGCCATACCAAGCGATACTATTTTATGCGCCGGAACTTTTGTAATGTCTTTTCCCTCAAAAATAACGGAACCGGCTGACGGAGAAAGCAGGCCTGTAATCGTATGAAGGATGGTCGTCTTCCCGGCGCCGTTTGCGCCGATTAAAGCAATGACTTCTCCTTCGTTTACCTCAAAGGAAATCCCCTTGATCGCCTGAATCATGCCATAATATACTTCAATGTCTTTTATTTCAAGCATTGCCATTTTGCTGCCCTCCTATTCACCGAGATATGCCTTAATCACTTCCGGATCTTTCAGTACGTCTGCCGCTTTTCCTTCTGCAAGCACCTGCCCGAAATTCAAAACGGTCAGCTCCTCGCAGATACCGGAAACCAGTTTCATATCATGTTCAATCAAAAGAACAGTCATATCAAACTTATCCCGGATAAAACGAATCGTCTCCATCAGTTCTTTTGTCTCATTCGGATTCATTCCGGCGGCAGGTTCATCCAAAAGCAAAAGCTTGGGTTCTGTTGCCAGCGCCCTAGTAATCTCCAGCTTCCTCTGCCTGCCATATGGCAGATTGGCTGCAAGGGTCTGCGCTTCTTTATCCAGATCAAAGACAGACAGCAATTCCATCGCCTTCTCATCCATTGCTTTTTCCACTTTAAAATACCTGGGCAGCCGGAAAATGCCTTCCAGTGTGGAGTAAGAAAAATGATTATGCAGTCCGGCCTTAACATTGTCCAGAACGGATAATTCCTTAAACAGACGAATATTCTGGAATGTTCTGGCGATTCCTGCTTTATTGATATCAATTGTTTTCTTGCCTACGATATTTTCCCCATCTAAAAGAATAACGCCCTCATTTGGCTTATATACGCCAGTCAGCAAGTTAAATACCGTTGTCTTTCCGGCGCCGTTTGGCCCAATCAGCCCATACAGACAGCCTTTTTCAATCTTCAGATGAAATTCATTGACCGCACGCAGGCCTCCAAAGGAGATTCCAAGATTATTTACTTCTAATAATGCCATATCTATGCCGCCTCCTTTTTGGTACCGCGCCTGAACTTAGCGGAATATTTTGCTCTCCATTCAATTGCCTTCGGGCTCCAGTTAAACAGCATCATCACAATCAGCACCACCGCATAAATCAGCATACGGTAATCGCTCAGTCCACGAAGCAATTCCGGCAGAAGTGTCAGTACGACAGCTGCAATCACAGAACCTCTGATATTTCCAATGCCTCCAAGCACTACATAGACAAGGATCATAATGGACATATTGTAACCGAAATTCTTGGGCTGCGCATTTAACGTCGCCAGATTGTGCGCGTAAATAACGCCTGCAACACCCGCTAAAGCAGCGGAAACAGAAAATGCCATCATTTTATATTTTGTAATATTAATACCGATCGATTCCGCTGCGATACGGTTATCGCGGATTGCCATAATCGCACGGCCGCTTCGCGAATGAATCAGGTTTTGCACAATAAACAAGGTAATCAGAATCAAAATAACGCCAATGACAAAGGTAGAATCTTTGGGCGTTCCCGAAATACCCTGCGGGCCGTTAATTAAAACCTCGCCCTCCGGGCTAAGTCCCAATGAATTTGTATCCACTGTAGAAAAATGGAATCCATTTTCGTCTCTTCCGATAAAGAGAATATTCACGATATTTTTAATAATCTCACCAAAGGCCAGCGTTACAATTGCAAGATAGTCGCCTTTCAGACGGAGCACCGGAATCCCGATTAAAATACCGCAGATACCCGCCGCTGCCGCGCCAATCAGCAATGCCAGAAGATAACGGAGCCCTCCGGGAATCGCGCCTTGTGTACATTTGGAAAAAAACGCACTGACAAATGCCCCGACACACATAAATCCTGCATGTCCCAGGCTCAGCTCTCCTAAAATACCAACGGTAAGATTTAACGATACCGCCAGAATAATATATGCGCAAAGCGGTACCAAAAGCCCCTGCAGAAGGCTGGAAACATTGCCGGTAGAAACTAATATCTGGATAATCAGAAACATGGCAATTACAATGCCGTATGTAATCAGATTGCTTTTTGTCGTTTTATTGAAATTCTTCATCTTTTTCACCTACACTTTCTCCTGAATATTTTTGCCGAGAATGCCTGTAGGCTTCACTAAAAGTATAATAATCAGCACGCCAAATACAATTGCATCCGCCATCTGGGAAGAAATATAGGCTTTTCCAAATATTTCAATTACCCCAAGCAAAATACCTCCGATAAAAGCGCCCGGAATTGAACCAATCCCGCCGAATACAGCCGCTACAAATGCTTTGATGCCTGGCATCGCCCCTGTATATGGCGTCAGCGACGGATATGCGGAACACAGCAGCACACTTGCGATCGCCGCCAGAGCAGAACCGATTGCAAACGTCAGGGCAATTGTGCCGTTGACATTGATTCCCATCAGCTGTGCAGCGCCTTTGTCTTCGGAAACTGCAAGCATCGCCTGGCCCGCTTTGGATTTTTTGATAAACAAAGTCAGACAGACCATAATAATAATGCAGGAAACAATCGTAACGACAGCTTCTCCTGTAATCGTAAGGCTGCCTCCAGCCAGTACAATAGCTGATATTGGAATCACAGATGTAAACGATCTCGGATTGGCGCCAAACACAAGTAAAGCCACGTTCTGCAGCAGGTAACTGACGCCAATTGCAGTAATCAGAACTGCAAGCGATGAAGCTGCGTTTAAAAGCGGCCGGTATGCCACGCTTTCAATTACAACTCCAAGCGCTGTACACACAACAACTGCCAGCAGCACTGCTGCCACAGGCGGAAGGCCAGCACCTGAAATCGCTGTCATAACAACATAGGCGCCAACCATAATTACATCGCCATGCGCAAAATTCAGCATCTTGGCAATTCCATATACCATAGTGTAGCCAAGGGCAATGATTGCATAGACGCTTCCTAAGCTGATACCATTGATCAGATAAGATAGAAATCTCATATATATCCCCCATTTGTTCTGTAAATTGACATGTCCGTTCATGCAGACATTACGATTGATAAAAGCCCATTATCTGAGACTTTTACATTATATAACAATTCAGGGTTATCTTCCAACAGATAACCCTGGATTGCTTTTATTCTACAACTGCGTAATCGCCATTGGCAATTTTTACCACCATAGGCTCTTTGCTTGGCTCACCGCTTGCTTCCCAGGTAAGCCCCTTTGCTGTTACGCCGTCAATTGTAATCTCTGTCATTGCTGTCTTCAATAAATCGCATATCTCAGAAGCGGACATATCTGCCGTTACATTTGCCTGTTCTATTGCTGCTTTAATCGCGTATACGCCGTCATAAGCATCTGCGGCAAACTGGTTTGGCGTTTCCTCATAAGCTTCTTTGTAATCGGTTACAAACTTCTGGATGGTTTCATCTGTAGAAGTCGGTGTAAACGGGCTTAAGAAAATCAGATTATCTGCAAGAGCTGCGTCAAATCCTTTTACGCCAAGGATTCCGTCCATACCGTCACATCCAAAGAATATCGGGCTGTATCCCATGCCGGACGCCTGTTTTAAAACTAGGGATGCTTCTGTGTAATAGAATGGCAGAAATACCAGTTCTGCGCCTGCGTCTTTGGCTTTCTGGAGCTGTACGGAAAAGTCTGTATTACTCTCTGCGGTGAAAGCTTCTGCTGAAACAATTTCTAAGCCCTGGTTTTCCGCCTCTGCTGCAAAAGCGCTGTATATACCGGAAGAATATACGTCTGAGCTGTCATAAATAACGGCAACCTTGGTTGCAAGGCCATTTCCTCCAATATATTTCGCGGATTCCACTCCCTGGGTCGGATCAGAAAAACATACGCGGAACGCGTTATCATATTTCACACAGTCCACAGCGGTGCCGGACGGCGTCAGCATAAACATATTATCAGCCTGCGCTGCCTCGCCCACTGCCACGCATGGGTTAGACGTTACGGCTCCGAGAATCATCTGCGCATCCCAGTCTTTTAAGGTATTGTAAGCATTGACTGCTTTTTCCGGGTCATGCTCGTCATCCTGATAATTCATCTCAATCTGCACTCCGCCTATGCCGCCTGCCGCATTGATTTCTTTTACAGCCAGCTCTGCGCCATTTTTTACAGCAATACCATAAACAGCTGCCGCGCCTGTCAAAGGCCCGATCCCTCCGATTTTAAAGGTCTCTCCGCTTCCACTGCTGCTGCCGTCTGCCGACTGCTGCCCGCCAGAACCACAGCCTGCCAGGCATGTGACGGCCATTGCTGTTACTAATGCAACGGATAATGCTTTTTTTAATTTCATAAAACTATTCCTCCTGTTTTTTCTATGAAACATTGTCTGTTTCTGCTTTATTTTGAAGAAAAGCATACACGAAAAAAGACGGTTTGTCAAGGATGCCAGCAGAAGAAGGCTCCCAAAACCAGGGTGCCCTCAGCATTTCGATTTGTTCCTTACTTAATCTTCATTGATTTTTTAAATCCAACCGATGATTTGAATAATTTCTTATACCTTGCTTTCTGCTTCTTCGGGCAGCTAATTGTCGCTTTTGCAGAAATCCCCTTGATTGCGTTCTTTCCTATGGATTTCAGCTTCTTTGTCTTTATGCTGATTTTCTTTAGCTTCTTACAGTTATAGAACGCTTTCTGGCCGATTTTCGTAACATTCGCCCCAATAGTTGCGGACGTCGCTTTCGTGCAGCCGGAACATGCATTCTTGCCGATTTCCGTTACCAGGAATTTCTTTCCGCCGATTTTTACTGTAGACGCGATATTGAGTTTCGTCAGCTTCTTCTTTACAGAAGCGCTCTTAACTCCGGTAAGCGCCACTGTTCCTGTTCCATTGGTTTTCGCGCTGGTAATCTTATACTTGTAATTTCCTGCAGTATAGACTTTATTTTTCTTTACCGTAATGGTAAAGGTCTTTGTAACGGTTCCGGTATAGCCCCCTGTTCCTGTAACCGTCAGGGATGCTGTTCCGATATTGATATTATTTTTGCAGGAAACGGTGTAGTCGCTGCCTTTGGCCAGGTTTTTGCCATTGTATGAAACCGTTATGGAAGGCACGATTGCCTTTCCGGTATAAACCTGTGACGGGATTGCGGAAATCTGCGCTTTACTGATAGAGATTTTCTCTGTAACCGGAGGTTTATTCCCTTCTTCACTTAATTTCCGGTATGCCGCCTCCGCATCTGTCAGAATCTTAAGGGTGTCTGCGGATACCAGCGCTTTCTGCGCGTCTGTCAGGGCGTTGTAAGCCGCTCTTGCCGCTTCTATCTTCTCTTTGCTCTCAAGGCTTACTGTCCCGATTCCTTCAATCAGCTTTTTCACTTCATCCGCTTTTTCCTGATCAGCCTTTCCCGGATTCTGGGACCCCTGTTCCTCTTCCAGTTTTTTATACGTTGTTTCTGCATCTGTCAGAACTTTAAGGATATCCGCAGATACCAGCGCTTTCTGCGCATCTGTCAGGGCATCGTAGGCTTTCCTTGCGGCTTCTATTTTATCTTTGCTGTCAAGGCTTACGGTTCCGATTCCTTCAATCAGATTCTTTACTGCATTTACTGCTTCTGCCTCAAGCTCCTTATACTCTGCTTCCGCTTCTGTCAGAGCTTTCAGGCTTTCCTCTGGCACAAGC
>CAJUPF010000113.1 GCA_910588565.1 uncultured Lachnospiraceae bacterium | reverse complement strand
CATAATTCCTGGGGCCAAACGCCACATCTTCATAAACGGTGGACATAAACAGCTGACTGTCGGAATCCTGGAATACATATCCGGCTTTTCGCCGTATTTTTGTCAGATTCTGTTTGCAGACGGGCTGTCCCATAAGCCGGATTTCACCTGTGTATCCGGTCAGAAGGCCGACCAGTAATTTGAGCAGGGTGGATTTTCCCGCGCCGTTTGCTCCAATCAGCCCCATGGATACTCCCTGTCTGAGTGATATTGTAATATCCTGCAGTACCGGCCTGTCTTTCTGATAGGAAAAGGATACGTGATTTAATTCCGCCGCATTCATAGGATCACCCTCCTTTTTATTAAATGTTATTTCAACAAAGTGAACAGCTTCCCGGCGATCTGAAACACAGGGAAGAACCGAAACAGTAAAATGGCGGCGTACCATACTGCCACGTACAGGATGCTCTGCCCAATATGGCTGTTTGCAGCCGCATGATCCGGCAGCTGTCCGCCAAATCCGCGCAGTTTCATACTTTCGTATACTTCTTCCGCCCGATCCATGCTCCGCAAAAGCAGCAGTCCCACAAAAGAACCCCATGTCTTAATATGCAGTCCGTTCTGCCCTGGGGCACGGAGCCTGTAGGCCTGCTGCATACGTTCTACTTCTTTTAATAAAACCATTAGATACCGGTGCATAAGCGACAGTACGGTAATCAGTTCTTCCGGAATGTGCAGGCACCGCAGTGCATGGCAGATCTGTGCAATGCCTGTTTTGGTCACCAGAATATAAGAAGCCATAACGCAAAAAACGCCTTTTTCCATAAGTGTAACCATAGATAACATACCATACGTAACAGCCAGATTTCCTGCTGTCAGGCATACGCTTCGATCCAGAAACGGATTTGCGATCCCAACCATCCCGGTGAAAAGCAGCGCCGGCCAGATGTGCTTAAGCATATTTTTCAATGAAATCTCATGCCAGATACATTGTATCAGCAAATATAAAATCATCTCACTTACTCTGAGATCATATTTTGGAAAAGAAACTACCGCCAGAATATAACAGAAAACAACCAAAAGCCGGGAAAGGGGATGAATTCCGCCCTTCCCGGTATGGATTCCGCCTGTATGATCCGTCCGGTGGATTTCTTTTACAGCTTTAGCCAGTTTAGCCATGTGTTACTCCCGGAATTTGGTATCTTTTGCTTTCTTGCGGAACAGTTTCAAAAGGAAGCATATGCCGATACAAAACGCAATGACAACAACGCCGCCGAATACCCCGGAAACCATTGTGCCAGTGGCTGAATCACTGTTTTTCCATGCATAATCAGGAAGGACAGACGCAGCGGTTTGTATCGCATCTGCAATGGCATAAGCGCTGCCTTCCGCTTCTAACTCCGCTGTCCCCGCCACGCGTTCCATCGACCACTCCAGGCCGTCCGGATGTGTGGAAGCAGCCAGGGACAACAGGCCGCCGATCACAACTGCCGCAGCGGCAAGCACAGCAATCGTCCCTTTGTAAGAAAGCCGGCTTCGATCGGCGCCGCATTCGCCATTCTGCCATAAAAGCTCCGGCCTTGCTTCATAAATAAAAATCAGTACAGCTGCGGTAATGCATCCCTCTACAAGCCCGATTGCCAGATGAATCGGCTGCATGGCTGCTAAAAACACGCCAAAAGGCAGTTCCGTAATCCCGGAGGCTGACGTCTCCAATACAACAGAACAGGCGCCCATCTGAAGCGTCAGGACACATCCTAAGATGGATGCCGCTGCGATTTTTCGTTTGGAAATGCTGTGCCTGGTGATAAACTTAAAGACGAGCATTCCGCCAATAAAACATCCATAAAACGCCATATTCCAGACATTGGCTCCCAAAGCCAGCAGCCCGCCGTCCGCAAACAGCAGACACTGTACCAGCAGAACGCCAATCATCGTAAGAAACCCGGCTTCCGGCCCCAGAATCGCCGATAACAACATACCCCCGCACAGATGCCCCGAAGACCCGGTACCGGGAATCGTAAAATTAATCATCTGGGCTGCAAAGACAAAAGCTCCCATCACGCCCATCACGGGAATCTTTTTCTCATCATGTTCCAGCCTTACTCTTTTCACCGAATACCCGGCGGCAATGCCCGAACAGGCATACATGGCGCCAGCCACAGCCGGCGCTAAAAGCGCGTCTGCCATATGCATATGTATATCCCTCCCTGGAGCATATTTCAAATTCATAAAACTAAACTAAAATATAGTATAGTCTGCGGGCACTGTCAAGTTTTTCGGACATGAAAGCCTTTTTCCTGGATATTTCATCAGCATTTGGGAAATACTGTTATCTATAACTATGGAAACTATTATATCTTACGGAGAAAATCTATGGATATTTTTGGAATATTGTCATTGACAGGCGGATTGGCGCTGTTTTTATATGGAATGAATATTATGGGGGGAAGCCTGGAAAAAATATCCGGCGGCAGGCTTGAGCGTCTCTTAGAACGCCTGACCAGCCAGACAATTCTGGCCGTATTGCTCGGCGCGGCCGTTACCGCAGTCATTCAGTCCTCTTCCGCAACAACTGTAATGGCGGTTGGATTTGTAAATTCAGGAATTATGAAGCTCTCCCAGGCAATCGGTATTATTATGGGCGCAAATGTGGGTACAACCATAACTTCCTGGATTTTAAGCCTGACCGGCCTGCAAAGCGACACGATCTGGATACGTCTGTTAAAACCATCGTCTTTTACCCCGGTACTGGCTCTCATCGGCATTGTATTGTACCTGCCCGCCAGAAACGGCAAAAAAAGAGATGTCGGCGAAATTCTTCTGGGATTTGCAATCCTAATGTTTGGTATGGAATCGATGAGCAGCGCAGTAAAACCGCTTGCAGATATTCCCGAATTTGCCAGTCTGCTTACAGTATTCCAGAATCCCCTGGCCGGCATTCTCGCAGGAACTGTCTTAACGGCTATCCTGCAGTCCTCCTCGGCTTCCGTAGGAATTTTACAGGCGCTCTCCATAACGGGAGCCTTTACGTATGGTTCCATTCTTCCGATTATCCTGGGACAGAATATCGGTACCTGCGTAACCGCGATGCTCTCGGCAGCGGGCGCAACCAAAAGCGCAAAACGCACCGCATTTGTTCATTTTTATTTTAATCTGATCGGTGCAGCCGCCTTTCTGCTGTTATATTATCTGCTGGATACATTTGCAGGAACCGGGCTTTCCTCTGTTCCTGCAGGCGTAACGGATATTGCACTGATCCACAGCATTTTTAATATAACGACAACACTTCTGCTGCTGCCGTTCACCGGGCTTTTGGAAAAGCTGGTATATCTGACAATTCCGGTTTCTGAAGAAGAAAAAAGAATGGAACAGAAGACAGAATTTGCCGTGCTAGACGATAGGTTCCTGCAGACGCCGGGCTTTGCAGTGGAACAGTGCAGAAATTTGGTAAAGCAGATGGCAGAGCTGTCAGAAGAGAGCTTCTTAAAAGCATCCGCTTTATTGGAGGCGTATACAAAAGAGGCTGCAAAAGAAGTGATCCAGTTAGAGCAAAAAACAGATCTCTATGAAGATAAAATACGCGCATACCTGACCCGGCTGAACAGCCGTAATCTTGCTTATCAGGACAGCCAGAATGTATCTGCGCTGCTGCATTGTGTCACAGATGTAGAACGCATCTCCGACCATGCCAGAAATGTAGCGGAACTTGCAGGCGAAATGAACCGGCGCAGCCTCCAGTTTTCCAAAAAAGCAAAAGAAGATATGCAGATTTATGCCTGCGCCATTAAGGATATTCTGGATCGCACAGTGCATGCGCTTGTGTTCGGAGATGAGGCGCGGGCAATGACGGTAGAGCCATTAGAGGAAGTGATTGACGAACTGAATAAAGAGGTAAAAAAACGTCATATCAAACGGCTGCGTAAGGGAAAATGCACAATAGAGCTGGGTCTTATTCTGTCCGATGTTGCGGCGAATTACGAACGGATAGCAGATCATTGCTCCAATATCGCAATCTGTATGCTTCAGGAACAGGAAATGCAGTTGGAAGCCCACAGCTATAAAAGCTACTTAAAAGAATCGGAAGAGATATTCTATGAAACACAAGTAAAAGAATTAAAAGGAAAATATATGTTAAATTCCTGAAATGTGTGCTATAATCGTGGAACACAGGGAACAGTGATTATCTGGACTGTTACAAACACAGAATTCTGAAAGGAGACAGATGTATGGATATTATTGAAAAAATAGGAGATACCATTGTAAATGTAGGCAAGGATGTATCGCAGAAAGCAAAAGAAGCTTCCAGCGCCGCCAAACTGCGCCTGAGTATCCGGGCCAAAGAAGAGTTTATAAAAGAGCAGTATATGGAACTGGGCAAATTATACTACGAGAGGTACAAAAAAGCCGGCAGGGAGGATTTGCCCCGGTTTGAGCAGATAGACGAGGCATTTGAAGAGATCGCGCAGATGGAACAGCAGCTTATGGAGCTGAAAAAAGTCAGGAAATGCCCGGAATGCGGAAGTGAAGCGGCAGAAACCGCAGAATTCTGCAGCGTATGCGGCGCGAAATTATCGGTAAAAGAAGAAGTTGTTTTTGAGGAAGAGGAAGCAGACGAAGAGAATACGGAAGACTAAGTTCCAGTATATCATAGATGTGCCGGAACTGATATTCAAAGGGCATACCGTATGATACACAAGGGTAATACGGAGTCTGCCGGGGAAAAGAAGGTGATAAATTGAACGTCAGGGATCAGCAGAATATAAAAGAAAAAGCAGGTACATACAGCCGCCGGGATGCCGGCGGCGGCATGGGACTGGAAACGGATATCCGGGAGGATGCACGAATGGCTGCCATTCTCAAATCCCGCTATACGATGTTAAACGTTGTTGATCTGGATACCGGCCAGTGCGAACGGGTGCAGCTGAAAGGCAGCGGGAAACAGAACGTTCAGTCCGGCGATTATATGACGCATATCGAAAGGGTATTATCCGAATACATCTGTCCAACAGACCAGGACGCCTTTCGGCGTGTGATGACGCTTGAGCATCTGCGCAGCCAGGCGGCGCGGACAGAAGAATATTATGAGGAAACCTGCCAGTACCGTATCCATACAGACAGGCTCCAATGGCTTGAGCAGCATGTGATATACAGCCGCCAGGAGGAACGTGTGCTGGTCAATATTCTTGGACGGGACATTACCAGGGAGAAAGAGCAGGAGATGCGTCAGCTGAAAGAGTTAAAGGAAAGAGCTGATGTAATCAGCGGATTAAGCCGTTTGTTTTTTGTCGCATATTATATGGACTTAGAACGCGATACGTTCCGCAGGGTAATCGGGCTGGACGAGGCCGGTGAAGTGCTTGGAAAGGAAGAGGGCTGTACAGAGGGACTTGCAAGGCACGCGGAGAATGTGATTCTTCAGGATGACAGAGAAACATACCTGAAAGTTATGAACTGCCGGAACCTGATGCAGAGCCTGCAAAAAGACCGCCCTGTTGTTACAGTGGAATACCGCAAGAAGCAGAAAAAGCAGTTCAATGAGCCAGACGCCTATGGCTGGGTAAGGGCGACAGCCGTCCTGGTACAGACCGGCGAAAAGGGAGAAGCGAAGACCGCCCTGTATATGGCGCAGGATATTACACTTGGGAAGCAGAAAGAGATCCGGGAGCATCGGGCGCTGCAGGTGGCTTACGAGGCTGCAATCCGCGCCAATGCTTCCAAAAACGAATTTTTGTCCCATATGAGCCACAATATCCGCACGCCGATGAATGAGATTATTGGAATGGCAACGGTTGCCGGAGCGCATCTTGACAGTCCGGAGCGGACATTTGAATGTCTGGACAGTATCCTGGGGTCCGGCCGGAATCTGCTTTCTCTGCTGAATGAAGTTCTGGATATGAGCCGGATAGAGGCAGGCAGATTTGTCCTGGATGAGAAAAGGATCTCGCTTTCCGGGATTATGCAGGAAGTAATACACGATATTCGGCCTGAGGCAGAAGAAAAAAGGCAGGAATTGAGAGTTTACCCGATGCAGGCGGTAAATGATGCTGTTTATGCTGATCCGGCAAAGCTTCGTCAGGTATTTTACAGTATCTTAAAAAATGCGGTTATGTATACACAGGAGGGCGGTTTGCTGGAAGTGTCCGTAACGGAAAAAGAGACGAAAGAATATGGTTACGGGTATTATGATTTTGTGTTTGCCGACAATGGAATCGGTATGGAAGAAGAATTCCAAAAACATATTTTTGAGCCGTTTTGCAGGGCGGAAGACTCGCGTGTCAGCCAGCTTTTAAGCACGGGACTTGGTCTGACCATTGCGCAGAATATTGTATATATGATGGGCGGCGATATCAGTGTAACGAGCAAACCGGGAGAAGGTTCACAATTTACCGTGACGCTTTATTTAAGGCAGCAGCGGAATACACAGAAAGCCGAGAGCCCCTCTGATGCAGCGGAAGAGAGTTCCCTGGCTAACGTATCTTTTGAAGGCTATCGGATACTTGTGGTAGAGGATAATGAAATCAACCGGGAAATTGCTGCGGAAATCATAGGCAGTACAGGCGCGGTTGTGGAGAGCGCAGTCAATGGAAGGGAGGCTCTGGAGCTGTTTCTGGATAAAGGAGAGGGTTACTATAACCTGATTTTTATGGATATTCAGATGCCAGTGATGAATGGCTACGACGCGACCTATGCGATCCGCCATTTGAAAAGGCGGGATGCAAAGACAATCCCGATTGTTGCGATTTCGGCAAACTCTTTTCCAGAGGATATCAGCGAAGGCAAAGATGTGGGGATGAATGAACATCTTTCAAAACCGCTGGATGTATCCCGGATGATGGCGAGTATGGACTACTGGCTGAATAAAAGCAGCAGTTAGCAGCCAATAAAGGTTACAGTTCACGGCCTAACCCGGCCGCAAACTGTAACGCATCCAGCCCATTCC
>CAJUPF010000112.1 GCA_910588565.1 uncultured Lachnospiraceae bacterium | reverse complement strand
GGAAGAAGAACCTGCCTCTGCCCGTACAGGCTTTGAATTTATGGGATGGGCGACAGGCAGGGAAGGCACATCCGCAGTATACCATGCAGGGGATGCTTATTCGGAAAACAAAAGCATGGATTTATATGCTGTTTGGGAATTAAAGACCTATACGGTCAGTTATGATTCCAACGGAGGCGCCTCTATGCTGCCGGATCAGGAAAAGAGTCACGGAGAACCGCTGAAACTGGCGCTAACAGAACCTTATTGCCTGGGATATATATTCTGCGGCTGGTCGGTACATGCAGATAGTGAGGAAGCTGACTATCAGCCAGGAGAATCCTATACAGCGGATGCAGATCTGAAATTATATGCCGTCTGGAAAAAGCTCACTTATAACATAGCGTATAATGCAAACGGCGGTTCCTTTGCAGACGGCCAGCCGGATGGGAAAAAAGAATGGGGAAAATCCATTGCAATTACAGATAAAATACCCAAAAGATCCGGATATGAATTCCTTGGATGGTCAGAAGACAGCAATGCGCATACTGCGGACTGGCAGCCGGGCAGTCTGTATACCACCGATCGTGATGTTACATTTTATGCAGTATGGAAGCAGAATGCGGCAGGAAGCAATTCCGGGAACAATGGGAATCAGTCTGGCAGTAAGCCTGGAGACAACGGCAATCAGCCTGGAAACGCCGATCAGACTGAAAATCCTGGGAAACCTCCGGCAGGAAGCAGCAAAGCAGCGCAGACCATACAGGCGCCAAAGGGCAGTTACACGGTCGCATACGGCACAAAACCGTTTTCCCTGAAAGCAAAAGCATCCGGGGGCGGAAAACTGAACTATACAAGCAGCAATCCAAAAGCTGTAAAAGTGTCATCTACAGGAAAAATAACCATAAAAAATTATGGCAAAGCCACAATTACAATTAAGGCTGCTGAAACAGCAGGTTACAAAGCGGCATCCCGGAACATTACAGTAAAAGTGATCCCCAAAAAGGCGTCGCTGAAAAAAGCATCCGCATCCGGGAGCCGGAGAGCAGCAATCAGCTGGAAAAAAGATAAGACGGTAACCGGATATGAACTGTATCTGTCATTGAAAAAGAACTTTAAATCAGAGACATTTAAGCGTACCTGTAAGGCAAAGCAGACGAATGTTACACTGACAGGACTAAAGAAAGGGAAAACATATTTTATAAAAATACGTTCCTATAAAAAAATAGGAAAACAGAACTATTACAGCCAGTACAGCAAGGTGAAGAAAGTAAAAATAAGAAGTTCTGCTTATATATTATAAACCAGAGCGCAAAGCCTATCGAATTGTTACGGCTTTGCGCTTTTTTCGTTCAGCAGAGGCTGGTCTTTTATTTTTGGCAGAATTGATTTTTTCGTCCAATTACAGGGGGAATGGCAAAGTGTCCGTCAGGGAGAGATTTTGCTTCAGTTACTGACATTGCCCGTGAACAGTAATAATTGTTACGCTCTGCACATAATATAACCAAAAAAGTGTTGAAATCATCAACTTGTAAGGTTATAATTGTAATAGAATTGCTTTCATTGAAAAGCAGAAATTAAAAAAAATTGTTTTCAAAGATATTACAGATTCAGGAGGAGAACAGATGAAAGTATTAAAGGGGAAACAGATTCTGAAAGCAGGTATATTTGCTGCTGTTGTATTATTGACCTTGATCATCAGCGCGGCGATGGGAGGGACAGAGGCAAGAGCGGAAGAACTGCCGGAAGATTTATTTGATGCAAGCTGGTACTATTTGAAGCATCACAGGGAAAACGCAGAGATTAATGCCATGAGGGATAATGTGGAAGGATTAAAGAAGCATTATTATTCTAAGGGAATCACGTTAGGTTATAGTCCGTGTCCGGGATTTGATCCAAGGGATTATCTTAGTTTCCACAGTGATATAGCAAATGATTCGTTATTTGGCAGCATGGAGGGGGCATACAAACATTTTATTGAATGTGTGTTATATGGAACGGAATCCAGAGAATCATCTGTTTTTTTTTTCAATGAATTATTACAGAAAAGTTATGGAAAAAGAGATTCCAAATGCCACCAATTACGATTTATTTAGACACTTTGTCCATTGTGGATTTATAGAAGGGAGAATTGCATCAGAAAGAAGGGAGGCGAAGGCATTTAGTAAAATATTCAGTTTTGGGCCATATGCAGATTATAATACTGATGTAAAAAAAGCTTTTCCCACTTACTCATTTGATGACAGTAGAAAAATATACAGACATTTTTTGCTATCCGCAATAGCTGACACCCCAGCTGAGCGTGGAAGGCGGAGCAATCATTACTTTGACATGAAATACTACGCAACGAAAATTGGCAAAGATTGTGAAGACGCCTTCTGGTACTATATTAATTATGGCTACCAGGGAGATGATGACGATACCATACAGAGATATACTATCACCTATAATGCCAACGGAGGCAGCGGGGCTCCCGCGCAGCAGAAAAAAGTGATCGGGATGAATGTAACTTTGAGCGGCACAAAACCGACGCGTACCGGATATACCTTCCAGGGCTGGGCGGCTTTGGCAAATGCATCTTCTGCAGACAGCAATTATGCGCCGGGCAAAGTTTATGCCGCAGATGCAGATCTGACTCTGTACGCAGTATGGAGCATCAATACCTATAAAGTTTCCTATCACTTAAACGGCGGTACTTCTTCCGCTATTCCGGCGCAGACGAAGACTTACAACAAAGAGCTTACCCTTACAACGGAAATCCCAACGCGCCCCAATTACGGCTTTGCAGGCTGGGGGACGACTGCTAATGCCACAAGTCCCGCATATATGCCAGGTGCGGCCTACACGAAAAACGCATCCGTGACATTATACGCGATCTGGAAGGTGGATCAGTATATGGTGTCCTATGACGCAAACGGAGGAACCGGTGCGCCTTTAGAACAGATCAAATCCTACAATACAGCCCTGACTTTAAGCAGCACAAAACCAACGCGCGAAGGCTATGATTTTATGGGCTGGGGAACCAGCGCCGACGCATCGGAGGTTTCCTATCTTCCGGGAGGCAGCTATACGGAAAATTCTTCCGTGCATCTGTTTGCCGTATGGAGGGTGCAGACTTGTATCGTGCAGTATGACTTAAACGGCGGTACTGCCAGTGTGCAAATACCAGAGCAGACAAAAGTATACGGAGAGCCACTTGCGCTTTCCTATGTGGAACCGACACGTGAAAACTATGGGTTTGCCGGATGGGCAGCAGAGAAAGACGCGCAGACAGCTTCCTATTATCCAGGTTCACTGTACAATGAAGAAGCTGGCGTAACATTGTATGCCGTCTGGAAGAAAGAACTGTATGGAGTGATATACCGCGCAGGCGCAGAGGAAGAAAGTAATATTACAGGGCTTCCGGAAAGCTTTGACCGGGAATCCGGAAAAGAAATTAAAATCAGTTCCGAAATACCTGTACGGGAAGGGTATGTATTCCAGGGGTGGAAGCGGATGCTTGCAGACGGAAGCGAACAGTTTTACAGACAGGGCGACGGCTACAATGAAAATTCCACGTTAATCCTGTATGCTTCCTGGGATGTGGAAGTATACCCGATAACATATTACAATATGGACGAAAATGGGAATTACAGCAAGTGGAAGGAACAGACAAAAACTTATCAGGAAGAGCAAAAACTCCTGGATGAGGAACCGCTGCTTTCAAACGAAGGTTATGTATTTCAGGGATGGGCCATCACAGAACATGCGTCTTCTGTTTCATATGGAGCAGGGGATGTTTATTCAGAGAACAGAGCGCTGGATTTATATGCAGTCTGGGAATTAAAAAGATATACAGTCAGTTACGATCCCAATGGAGGGATCACAGCATTGCCGGATCAGGAAAAAATACATGGAAAGCCCCTGGAGCTGCCTCTTACGGAGCCATACTGCCTTGGCTATCAGTTTTGCGGCTGGTCCATACAGGCGGAATGTGAAGAAGCGGACTATCAGCCAGGGGATTTCTATACAGCAGACGCGGATCTGAAATTGTATGCCGTCTGGAAAAAGCTTACCTACCATATAACGTATGATGCGAACGGAGGCTCTTTCCCATCTGGACAGCCAGAAGGGACAAAAGAATGGGGCGCTGCATATACGCTGACAGATAAAGTCCCGGTAAAAACCGGTTATGTGTTTATGGGCTGGTCAGAGAGCGGCAGTACACAGGAAGCTGAGTATCAGCCGGGCTATCAGTTTACGGCAGACCGGAATGTTACCTTCTATGCTGTATGGAAACAAAGTAACCCATCCAATCCGGATAAAAACCCGGATACAGGCACGGAGAATGATCCGTCTGCAGGTACAGATAAAAATCCATCCGCGGGTACGGACAAAGATCCATCCGCAGGCACAGGAAGCACACCTGGTACAGGTACAGACAAAAAGCCGGAAGCAGAAAATCCCGGCGGAACCGGCAAATCTTCCCAGTCCATACAGACAAAGAAGAGCATCTATACTGTTACATACGGCACAAAACCATTTTCCCTGAGCGCAAAAACATCCGGTAACGGAAAACTGACCTATACGAGCAGCAATCCAAAAGCCGCAAAGGTTTCTTCCGGCGGAAAAGTAACCATAAAGAATTATGGCAGCGCCACAATTACGATCAAAGCTGCAGAGACAGCAAAATTCAAAGCGGCCTCCAAAAAAGTAACGGTAAAAATAATCCCGAAAAAAATTTCCCTGAAAAAAGTAACTGCTGCGGGAAGCCGTGGAATGAGCATCAAATGGAAAAAGGACAAGACAGTAACCGGATATGAAATCAACATTTCCATAAAAAAGAATTTCAAATCCCATACCATCAAACGGAACTTTAAAGCATCTAAAACCAGCATAGCCGTTGCTGATTTAAAACAGGGAAAACCTATTATGTAAGAATACGCGCATACAAAAAATCCGGCAAAAACAAATATTACAGTGAGTGGAGCAAAACAAAGAGTATAAAGATAAAATAGCGAATACAACATGCCCGTATAAGGAGCAGAATATGCAAAAAACAGATAAAACTAACAGAAAGAAACGAAGTATATGCATTATAATCTATTTTCTGGCAATGATTGTCTGCCCCTGGACAGTAAAAGCAGAGTCCGGGGACAGGATTGCTGATGCCAAAAATGGAATTGTGGAAGTTGTTTCCGGTTTTTCTGACAAAGAAGGAGTCTTCCATAAGATGAAGTCTGCCAGCGGATTTCTGATCGGAAACACAGAGGGAAGAATATATATTGTAACAAATAACAGCGTTGTCCAAAATTCCAGTGAAGAAAAAGAAGAATACTGCCGCGAATATAATATATCTGCCGATGATTATGGAATGGCAGACAGCATCCGCATTATTGTAAAAGGGGATGTGGCTGTTGAGGCTGCTGTTATGGCCAGAAGCGGAGAACTTGATTTCTGTATTCTGAGCACAGAGAATATGGTAAATGAGAAAATGGCATTAAAACTGGGAGATCCGGCATTGCTCTCAGTTGGAAGCGCAGTTTATGCCCTCGGATTTCCAAATGCAAAAAACCTGGAGTATGTAACGGCGGATGTTGAAATTTATCAGGGAAATGTACAGGATAAAGAGGCAGAACAGTCGGAACGAAATTATATCCAGCATTCAGCTGTTATATCTGAAAGCAATACCGGAGGGCCGCTTCTTGACGAGGATGGATATGTGGTGGGGATTAACTGCAAAGAATATTCCGATATATCCTCCGGCAGATATTATTCCCTCCTTGTCAGCGAGCTGACAGAAGTACTGGATAATTTTGCAATTGCATATGACAGCAGAATCAGAACCTGTTCATGGTGAACGATATGATGCTGTGGTACAGAACCCGGAATATGAGCACGAAGAGACTGCAGGCCTGAATTATCTGCAGAAAAATAAATATGCGGAACGTGAAAATAACCGCAGATTTGCAAACCGGACGTTATATCTGGAGCTTACAAGAGAGCGTACCGGGCAGGCCATTGAAGTCAGCCAGCCAGAATTTAAGATAGGGAAACATCCGGATCAGGTGGATTATTTTATTTCTGACAATAAGACGATCAGCCGGAAACATGCCTGCATCAGCTGGAAGAACAATACATACTACATCTGTGATCTGGGTTCTGCAAACGGCACTTGTTTAAATGGAACAGAACTGTCAGAGGGACTTCCTGAGCCATTACATGACGGCGATACAGCAGCGCTTTCTGACGAGGGGTTCCGTGTAAGAATATTCCGCAGGAAGGATGAAACATAAACTATGGGATTTCAAATTGAAGCGGCCTGTATCAGCCATATGGGCCGTATCAGAGGAAATAATGAGGATAATTTCTATTTCAATGGACAGTCTTTAATGGCAGAACATGAAAGCATGCCAGAGCCGGTTACTGGCGTCTTTTCTTCCTCAGAAAAAATCGCAGTCGCCGTTTTTGACGGCATGGGCGGCGAAAATGCAGGAGAAACAGCTTCTTATGCAGCTGCAGAAGCATTCCGCAAAATATGCCGTCAGACCAAAATCAGCAAAACCGGGCTGCTGCAGATGATGCGGACATTAAACGCACAGGTATGCAAGAAAGCAGAAGAAGAGAAACTCGGCCAGATTGGCACAACAGCTACCATTCTTTATTTTTATGCAGATTACGCATATATTGCAAATGTAGGAGACAGCCCGGCCTATATCCTGCGCAATGGCAGACTGAAACAAATTTCAGAAAAGCACACCAACGAAGAACTTCTGCGCCTGTCCGGCCTGAAAAACAGAACACCAGCGCTGACGCAATTTCTGGGAATAGCAGAAGAAGAATTGTATCTCGAACCTTATCTTGCAGGCGTCGAACTGGAAGCCGGCGATATCTGCCTGCTCTGCAGCGACGGGCTTACAGATATGGTTACGAAAGAAAACATCCAGGCAATTTTAAGCAATCACATGTCTTCCCGCCATATGGTCACAACGCTTTTAGAAACGGCGCTGCAGCATGGGGGACGTGATAATATTACAATTATCTGCTGCAGGGTATGCTGATCCAAACTGTAACGCATCCAGCCCATTCCAAGTCGCCTTCGGCGAGGGGCTGGATG
>CAJUPF010000111.1 GCA_910588565.1 uncultured Lachnospiraceae bacterium | reverse complement strand
AGTATCCCATGCCCTGGAAATGCATTCGGACAAAGCCGTATGTTCCAGGCTGGCAAGCAAACAGCAGATGGAGTATCTCTCCGGTATCCTGCATATTCTTGAAAACAAAAATATACCTGACCAGATAGTGCAGTATAGCTGCAGCCTTGCAGAGACAAGGGACAAGAAAAAGCTCTGCCAACGGTTTCATATGATATTGGAAAACGGCTATCAGAACAGAAAACCCTTATATCTGGCAGTAACTCCCCTGATTGCAGTTGTATTTCTTTTGTCCTATTCTGTTGTTTTTCAGCCTCATTTTGAACCGTCTGCTGAAGATTATGGCGAAGGCATACCAGACACAATGGAAAGCAACTTGTATTATTTCCTTGAAACAGAGCATGGCTATGACCTGTATGATATGGAAGATCAATTTATAGACACTGTTGAGGATCCTTTTTCCGATTACGACTTATGCAAAATAAAAATTTACCAGTACAGAAAGGATGTGATAAAACAATGATTAAAAAGCTATTAACAGGATTCCTGTTATTACTGCTGCTTCTTTTTCCGCTCTATACATCTATACAGGCTGCGCCATCTATCCCACTGAATGCTTCCAGTATGCAAGGCATTCAGCCACGTATAAACTACACAGGCTACAAATATAAAACAATAAATGGAAAGCGATATAAAAGGTTATGGTCGTATACATACAACAGATGGGAAGAGCCCAACTGGACTCCAGTCTGATTAATCCTGCATTCAAGTTCAAAAAAATCTGAAAAGGAAGAATCGACTCTTCCATAACACAATCATTTCATAAAAAAATCCAGCCCTTTCTCAAACAACTCTGCAAAGGACTGGATTTATATTTTCTATTATATAAATGACGCTGACCGTGCTCAGTCACTTAATAAACGGCATTTTTCCGCAATCCGCACAAGCAGCCTCCCTTTTGGGAAGCCCAGCAGCTGCTCTCTGCCTACCGCACCCGTTTTCAGAATCACAATCACATAAACTGCCACTGCCAGAAGAATAGACGGTATCAGGCATGTGACATTACTGTTTACCACTTTGGACATGCCAAAATATACCCCTCTGGCACATGCACCCATTACCGCGGACGCAAATGCCGGAAGCAGAAACATCGTCCTGAAATCCTCTTTCACGCCAATGCAGCGGCGTATCGAAAGACTGTTTAAAATACACATCATCGCAGAATAGACGATCAGACAGATCACCAGCGCATACAAATCCAGCTCTGTAAAAAACAGCAGCCCTGCCAGAAGAACCGTCTGCACCGCCAGTGCAATCCCGGCATTCCGCACAGGCAGATTCACTCTTCCAATTCCCTGCAGAATCCCATTCGACAGCGTAGACAGACAATAAAATACCACCGTCACCGCAATCATTGCCAGCAGCCTTGACGCCATATCCAGCGTATCCCTCTGCGGGAACAGAAGCTGCATAATCGGCCTTGCCAGCACAGCCAGTCCCACTGCAGACGGGATTGCAAACAGCATCGTCGTCATCATGGCATTTTCCACTTTTTTCCGCGTGGCTTTCCGGTCGCCCAGCGCAACGCTTGCGGATATCGTCGGAATCATCGCGGAAGACAGCGAAGACGCCAGAGCAATCGGAATATTGATAATCACCATTGCTTTTCCTGAAAAAACGCCGTAGGAGGTAGCCGTTTCCGCAAGGCTGAGCCCCCTGGCATTGATCATAACTTTCTGGTATACCATCTGATTGAACGATGTACTGAAATTATAGATAAATGTACTCAAAATAATCGGCGTCACCGTTCCCAACATGCCGTAGAGAATCTCCTGATAGGAATCCTCATCCCGGTGCCTGTCTTTTCGGATACGTTTCTGAATAATATTCCGGTTCAGTAAATAAGCAAACACCATCGCAAGAAGCGCAGCCGCCACGCCGCAGCCAGTTCCCATCGCACTGCCGGCAGCCCCGTAAATTGCCTGCGTTGTCTTGCTTTTCGTACTGACCATACCTATCAGCACATGCGCTGCGTACAGACTGATCACCGCATTTAAAATCTGCTCTAATATCTGAGAAAAAGAAGTCTGCACCATCGATCCGTGCGCCTGGAAATATCCCCGCAGCACACCGGCAAATCCCGATAAAAATATGGTAGGCGCAAACACCTGCAGCACAATCGCCGCTTCTCCCTCCAGAAACAGTCCGGCGCCAAAAAACACAAAAATACTGGCCGCACCACCGATCACAGCCACATAGGCCAGTGCGCATCGAAAAATCTTGTGCGCATTGCGGTACTGTTTCAGCGCCAGCTTGGATGCAATAATCTTCGACACAGCAGAAGGGATGCTGTAAGAAGACAGCAACAATATAATCGTATAAATATTATACGCTGAAGTATAATATCCGTTTCCTTCATCTCCAATAATAGTCGTCAGCGGGCTCCTGTACAGGATTCCAATAATACGGCAGACAATGCCTGCTGCCGCCAGAATACCCGCCTGCTTCAGATAATTGCTTTTTTTCTCGATCCCAGCCATAAAAGACCCCACTTTATCTTGAATGTAGTCCGGATTCGTTCTGTCAGATGTTCCGGAAAGACACCATCCTGTCTATGGTTGTATTATATTAAATCCATCAGTTCAAGTCAAATTTCTTTATAAATTCTTAAAACATTTTGGTAAAAAACCGCCTCGATTTCACTGTTCTTTAAACCTCTCCTCCGAAGCTCCGTTTCTAAAAGCTCTATCTTTGAGCAATCTGACAATTCCAGTCTGCCGTCAAATCCGTCAAAATCTGATCCCAGCCCCACGCATGAAATTCCGCCTATCTGTATCATATGCAAAATATGATCTGCAATCCTCTGCACTCTGCCGTAGGATATGCCATTTTTTGGTTCTTCCAGGAACAATCCGTAATAATTGACCCCAATTATGCCTCCGCGCTCTGCAAGCATACGGATCATAGTATCCGTAAGATTCCGCTTATGCCCGCATAAAGCCGCTGCATTGGAATGACTTGCCACAAAAGGTTTTGTACTGTACCGGCAGACGTCATAAAACCCGGCTTCTGACAAATGAGAAACATCCGGCAAAATTCCCAGCCGCTCCATGTTTTCCAGAATAGTAATTCCCCGCTTTGTCAGGCCGTCCTTCGTACCGAGGGAATTATCATAATTCCAGGTAAAGGTCATCATCCGTACGCCTTCTGCGTAAAACTCCTCTAATTTTTTAATATCCCCTTTACAGGCTTCCCCCTCTTCCAGCGTAAGCAATGCAGATATACGGCCCTTTGCCTGATTTTGAAGGATTTCCGTCACAGATGTTACCTGCCTGATCTTATCTGCATTTTTATGTATCTCTGCTTTCAAAACTGCAATCTGGTCTTTGGCGCACTGATAGGGATCTCCATCCTGTTCCAAATCCACAAATACCGCAAAATTCTGCAGTATATAATTTCCCTGCCGCAGCTTTTGGATATCCACCTGAAATGGATTAGAACGCAGTTCTGCCGCCTCTTTTCTTTTGCGGCTATGATAAATTTTAGAAATCGTATCGCAATGCAAATCTGCTGTATACATATAAGCCCTCCTCTTTTATACAAAAATATCCTGTCTGTCGCTTGTAAAATTCCGTTATATTTCACACTGGATGTCAGCAGGACACGAAAGCAGGAACAGTAACAAAATGCCCAATGATTCCTGTCTGATATAGGACTCCTCGTTATCCTGTTCATCATACTCGATCATACTAAGAATTATACAGCAATTTCTGCAATCTTTTAAAAAAAATCTTATCAAAAAGGTTATAAAGCCGCCTTTTTGATAAGATTTACTTTCTGGATCATTGCCATATTCATCCAATTTTCAGATTAACAAAATATTCAGACCATCAATCCCTGGATTACATCATGAACCGTCGATATTTGTTTGATTCTTCCAATATCTGCGCCGCAAAATACAAGTCCATGCTCCACATCGCCTTTTACTGCCCGAATCAGCGCATCCGTAATGCAGTATGGTATCTGAGCCGGATTACATTTTGCCAGGCAGCCATAGCATTTTCCTATTTTTGTAGAATTTTCCGCTGCCTGTTTTATAAATTTATTTTTTAACGCCCGTCCCGGCATTCCAACCGGACTTTTGATAATCGCAATATCCGATTCTACTGCCTGTACATATGCCTTTTTATAAGCAATATCCGCGTCGCATTCCTCTGTCGCCACAAATTTAGAAGCAACTTGTATGCCATCTGCGCCTAAGCGAAGCGCATGGGCTGCATCCTCCCTGGAAAAAATTCCTCCGGCAATAATCACGGGTATTTTCTGACGAAATTTTCTCTCATATCCTTTTACTGTTTCTATAATCTTTCTGATTTCCGAATCGTAGTCCATTTCGTTCTCCTGCTTTAGCTCTTCCTCAGAAAAACCAAGATGCCCTCCTGCTTTCGGCCCCTCAATCACAATAAAATCCGCCGTTCTATTATGTTTACGTTCCCACATTCTTAAAATGACATGAGCCGCTTTTTCCGTAGATACAATAGGCGCAATCTTTGTCCCGGAACCTTCTACCAGCCTGGGCAGCTCCACGGGAAGACCAGCTCCTGAAATCACCACATCCGCCCCGGCTTTCACTGCTGTTTTCACATGATCCGCATAATCTTTCAGCGCCACCATAACATTTACGCCGACAAGCCCTCCCCTTGCCTTCTCTTTTGCCTGCTTCAAATGTTTTACGATTGCAATTCGGTTGCACGTTTTCTGATCCTGATCAAATCCTTCCTCATCGTACCCAATCTGTGCTGTGGATATTATCCCAACTCCTCCTTCCGCCGCCACTGCTCCTGCCAGTCCCGAACGGCTGACACCTACACCCATTCCGCCCTGAATCACAGGCACCTGCGCAACCTTATCTCCAATTACCAGTTTTTTCATCATATCCGAATTCCTCTTTTCTATTAAGCCTATATTCTTATTTTTTACATTTTATCCCTATTCGGTATTGATGTCAATGTTTTTTAGTTTTATAAAATATTATATATAGTTTTACATACTATATATAATATTTTATAAAACCATTTCTATATATGCTTAAATATTTAATAAGCGCACTTGCCATAACTTCCGCTCACCTGTCTGGTTTGCTCTTTGTCTGATTTGCAAAATTGTATACCCGAATCACCTGTACAGATTACACAGGAAAAAATCCCACCTTGCAGGATTTTCCATCTGCAGCTGGTTGCTTTCCGGCACGTTTGCATGGATTATATACAGCTTAGCAGCGATAACACCCAAACTAAGTATTTCAAGAGGTATTGCTTTATAGCGAACCAGTAACAACGCTTGTAAAATAAAAGAGAAGCAGAGACTTCCCTGCTTCCCGATCATACATTTTTTTGTAATATTTACGTCAAAAAACCCGTAAAAAAATCCTTTGGACTGCTTGATTACTTTGCCCAAAATGCCGGAAGCCAGTCAAGGCAAGGGGTTCAGCCTTCGCGGGCTTTTGGCATTTCGATAAAATTCATTATAGCAGTCCGGAGAACTTGCACACATACGTCTTCAATCAAAGATAAGCAATCCGTCACACAACGTCAGCATATATGCTTCCCGCTGATGCTTCCTGCCGTATAAAGCGCCTCCGCCAAATCCTCCCGGTAAGCCGCATCCTCTTTCGACAGACTGTTTATCACACAGCCAAAGCTACACTCATTTCCTGTGGCATGAATATAGTTCTGATTTCCCAGATACATTGCAATATGCCCCGGAAAATATAACAGATCCCCAGGTTCTGCCGATTTTACCGAACGCTCGGAAACCGGATACCCTGCCCGGATTTCTGCATCACGGTAAATCAAAATGCCGCACATCAAATAGCACATAAACGTAAATCCGGAACAGTCAATGCCCTGCGCAGACTTACCTGCCCACCGATACCCGGTTCCCAGGTAAGATAAAGCATGAGAAATAAGTGTTTCCCGGTTTATACCCGTTTTTTGCCGCAAAAAATAAGTTTCCGGTTCGTTATCATATAAAAATCCGTCATTTTCTTTCCGCCATTCCCAAAAAATACGGGGAATCCAGCCGATCTGACCATCTGCCAGCCTTATTTTTGTGTAACCATTTTTTGCCTCAGGAAGTATGGTAATAAAACTCCCTTTGTTTAAAACAATAAGAACCCGGCTGCGCACTGACGGTTCTTCCATTACATCTGCAAAAGGTCTGCTGATAAATGCTGTCTGTCTGCAGAAATCTCTTCTATATAGATCTTCCTGGGTATAGCTGCAATATGTTCGCCCAGAACTGCCAAATGATCCAACAGCGCCTTTTTTACGCAAATACCCCTTATAACCATAATGCGTCACAACCTTGCACCAGTCACTGCTTTCCTCTCCGTCTAAAATCCCCACAGCCCATCCCATAAACAACTCATCCACAACATCCGTCCGGTTTTCTCCATAAAGCCAGACCGAAGGCTCTGTTATGATACCTGTTTTCATAATCCGTTCCTATCATCATTAACTCTCTGCCATTGTATGAAAAACAGAATATAATTTATACCTGCATATTCAATGCAAGCCAAAAAATCAGTTTAATCACAAATTTCATACTGCATCAGTTCATATTTCAGCTTCATGCCTTCCATAATCTCTTCCGGCAAAAGCGCCCGTGCTACCAGTTTTGGCTCTTCCCCTTCTTGATCCATCCGTTTTAGGTTCGCATAATCTCCGTCAATGCTCTCAACTTCATAATATACTGCTTCAAACATATTTTTCTCCTTCCCATGTTTCCTGTTCGTTTACTGACTACAAATATAATTAATTCTATCAGATATTCCACATTTATTCCACTAAAAGTAATCTCGGATATTCCCATTCCAGCCAGCAGAAAAGAGCGGCTATCAGGGAAATTTAAATACTACGCCTGCATTATAATCTGCTATAACAGGTAGAAAAAGCTATCGTTTTTGCTATAAACGTTTTGATATATCCCAACAGATCTCTACATAAAATAAAACAGGCCAAAAGCCTTATAAATTCTAGCTTTCTGACCTGTTTACCTTAATGAGACATCGGGGATTCGAACCCCGGACAACTTGATTAAAAGTCAAGTGCTC
>CAJUPF010000110.1 GCA_910588565.1 uncultured Lachnospiraceae bacterium | reverse complement strand
CTGCTTTCTTATAAAAGGGAATGTGATTCCTATCGGGTACTGCAGGGGCTTGAACCGGGGAATTTGGCTGATGCGTCTGGAACAGGCGCATCATGCGGCAGTACCGGGACGGCGGGGAGTATCAGTCCTTTGATTTTTGCTTTGATGCGTCTGGCGGAGCGGCTGGATTTTTTCCTGCAGAATCCGCTGGACATTCCGGAAAAAAAAGAGCTGACGGAGTTTTTCCTGAACCTGCGGAATTTTCTGGATATTTATGAAAGAGTAGACGAGCGGTATGTGGTCTATACTGAGCATGAGGAGGACGGGCGGTTTAAGGTGCGGCTGTTTTGCGTGGACCCGTCGCATAATCTGCAGGAATGCCTGGACAAGGGAAGGGCGACCATCTTTTTTTCCGCGACGCTGCTTCCGATTCAGTATTATAAGGAAATGCTGAGTACAAAACCGGATAACTATGCGGTTTATGCACAGACGTCGTTTCGGGAGGAACAGAAGCTGCTGCTGGTTGGAAATGATGTCAGTACCCGGTATCAAAGGCGCAATAGAACGGAGTTTCAGAAAATTGCAGGTTATATTACCGAGATTACGTCGGGAAAAAAGGGCAATTATATGGTGTTTTTTCCATCCTATAAACTGATGGAGCAGGTGTATGAGCAGTTTTTTGCGGTTATGCCAAAAGATATGAGGCTGATAAAACAGGAAAGCGGGATGAGGGAGGAAGAGCGGGAGGAATTTCTGAGCGCATTTGAAGATACCGGAATGCCATCCGGGGATACTTCTCTGATCGCGTTTTGTGTACTGGGAGGGATTTTTGGGGAAGGGATTGATTTAAAGCAGGAACGTCTGATTGGAGCGGTGATTGTGGGGACAGGGCTGCCGCAGATTGGAAATGAGCGGGAGATTTTAAAAGCATATTTTGATCAGACCTCCAGAGACGGATTTGACTATGCGTATCGGTATCCTGGAATGAATAAAGTCCTGCAGGCAGCGGGGCGCGTCATCCGCACAATGGAGGATAAAGGGGTGATTGCGTTATTGGATCAACGCTTTCTGGAACGCAGTTATCTGCGCCTGTTTCCAAGGGAATGGAGCCAATATACGGTCTGCGGGCCAAAACAGGCGGCAGCTGCGGTTTCAGACTTCTGGAAGCAGTTTTAAGAATTCTTCTGTCGGGGCTAAGACAGGGAGGCTGGGATTGACAGAAGCAGTGATATATCTGGCTGGTATCTGTTCTCTGGTATGCAGGATAATAAGATCCTGGTTTTTGTCAGTCAGGCAGTAATCTGGTATAATGGCAATGCCAAGGCCGATTCTGGCGAGGTCGATCAGCAGATCGTTGTTGTTTAGTTCGATTTCCGGAATCAGCTCCAGCTGATGCTGTAAAAACAGGTTGTGCAGAAATTCACTGGTAGCGCTGTTTTTTTCCAGCATCAGGATGGGGTATTGCTTTAATTTGTCAAAAGGAAGGATTTCCCGCTCCAACTGGAAAAAGTCAGGATTTGCGATAAATACGTCGTGGAATTCACAGACTGTTTTCTGAATGCAGGAGTGGTTTAGTCTGTAGTTGGGGCTGTTGGTGACAATCAAATCGACTTTTCCCTGCTCTAGCAGATCTACACAGGCGAGGGAAGTTGCATTAGTAACTTTGATGGGGATGTGCGGGAACGCTTTGTGGAACCGGCTTAAATAGGGCACAAGGAAATAGCGGCAGATCGTGTCTGTTGCGCCGATATGCAGCTGGCCAAGCCCCAGCGTCCTGCTGTCTGAGAACTGGGTTTCTCCGCGGCGGATCAGGTGGATGGCGGGTTCGATATGCTTGAGCAGAATCTGGCCCGCGGGGGTGAGGCGGACACGCTTGGTACTGCGGGTAAATAAAGGCTGCCCCAGCTTATTCTCCAGCGTCTTCACAGACTGGCTGACAGCGGACTGGGAGATGTAAAGGTGTTTGCTGGCTTCAGAAAAACTGAGGGTGGTTGCGACGTAGTAGAAGACTTTGTATAATTCGTAGTTAATATCCATGGCGGGGTTCTCCTTTGTCTAAGTTGTATCTTTATTATAAAAAGGGCTGATATGGGTTGTCAACTGTGGGTGTGAAATGTAATGGGGGCTGGCATAAAGATTTAGTCGGATTACGTTTGGAAAGGGACAGGTGAGTAGTATGTGGTTAGCGGATAAGTGGAAAGATTATGAAGTGATCGATTGTTCAAAAGGGGAAAAGCTGGAACGCTGGGGGGATTTTATTCTGGTGCGGCCAGACCCGCAGGTGATATGGGATACGCCCAGGGGAGACAGGAGATGGAAGCGTAAAAATGGACATTATCACCGGAGCAGCCGGGGAGGCGGGGAATGGGAGTTTTTTGATTTGCCGGATCAGTGGAGTATTTCTTATGGAGAACTGACATTTCAGCTAAAACCATTTCGGTTTAAGCATACAGGGCTTTTTCCGGAACAGGCGGTGAACTGGGATTGGTGCGCAGGGAAAATCAAAAGAGCCGGGCGGAAGATTAAGCTGCTGAATTTGTTTGCTTATACAGGCGGAGCTACGTTATCTGCGGCAGCGGCAGGAGCCAGTGTGACGCATGTGGACGCTTCAAAGGGAATGGTAGCATGGGCAAAGGAGAATGCCGCTGCTTCCGGACTGAAAGACGCGCCGATTCGCTGGATTGTAGATGACTGCGTAAAATTTGTCGAACGGGAAATCCGCCGCGGGAATCATTATGACGCGATTATTATGGATCCGCCTTCTTATGGCAGGGGACCCAAAGGAGAAATCTGGAAAATGGAGGACTCCGTGCATGGATTTATCCGGTTATGCGGGAAACTGCTCAGTGACAAGCCGCTGTTTGTGCTGATCAATTCCTATACGACAGGACTGCAGCCAGCGGTGCTGGCTTATATGCTTGGAATTGAGTTTGGAACATATCATGGGAAAATAACGGCGGAAGAAATCGGGCTTCCAGTGTCATCCAGCGGGCTGATCCTTCCTGGCGGGGCAAGCGGAAGGTTTGAAATAATGTGATGGTTGAAAGGCGTATGCCAGTCATATAGATCGGTTAGAAATAGAATACATAGGGAGTGAGATGTATGGTATATTTATGCAGGTTTCCAGGGAACATGCAGCATAAACACACGTCTGGGTCAATGCCAGCGCAGCGCAAAAATTTATACGTTTACAAAACGGAGATGTTTGGATTTGTATATCAAAAGGTAAAGACAAATGAAAATGGGGTTTCCGGACAACCCCATTTAGAATTTTGCTTCTAACATTTTGTATCTCAATTCAGAAATAATAGTGTTTTCTCTTACTAAGCTTTCATAAAATTGAAATAATTTCTTTGTCTGCTTGAAAATAAATTCTCTGCATGTTTGGTATTAGTTTGGTTTCGCTGTTTGCCAAACCGGATATGCTTATCTTTTTTTACTGATAAGATTATCATATTTTCACAAGTTGTCATATCAGTTGGTGTATACTAATTATATAACTCTATTATCCAATAAGTATCGTTTTTAGTAGAATGTGTTTCGCCTGTTACAATTTCCATGGCATCTGCTAACGGTATGGCAGCATAAATTCTATTTTTATCTTCAAAAAACTTTGATTGCATAAACATCCCTCCTATTCCATAAGCCGGGTCATACACAATGCCCTCTTGAGGATTTAGCATTTGTACAAGAGTTCTGCTTTTCTGATTTAGGAAGGAGTTTTCCTAAATTTTTGTTCAGTAACATTGCTATGCCATCCGGATTACATTCGTTAACAATTCTAAAGGCAGTATATAAAATTTGTAGTCAGATGGTGAAACTTTTCCGTGTAATTTATGTTCGGATAGATCGGTTGTTGTTTTTCGCATCCAGGCTATTCACTTGCTCTTGATGGACGCTTCGCGGTTCCGCCTGTAATCTGACGGCATTGGACTTAAGCTGCTGACAGTGGATGTCTCATTCTTTAAGAAGGAAAATATTTATCTGTTGTCATAGTATCAAAATTGGTCTAAAATATATGCAGTATGAGTATGCAAAAAGCAAATAAATAAGCGATTTGTGTATTGACGGATGTTATATTTCAGCAAATTATTTACAGTGATATAATAAAAAGTACTTCTACGAAAGATAAAAAGAGGAAATTTATATGTTACAAGTAGCAATATGCGATGATATTTTAGAACAAACTTTTACCCTGCAGAATTATATTCATAAATATTTTATGGAGAATGGTGTCGAATACAGGCTGCATTTGTATACAACAGGTGAAGAACTGCTTGCGGATGTGGAAAAGCTGAATATTATATTTCTGGATATTGAAATGCCGGGACTTGACGGTATTGAAACTGGAAGGATGATCCGTAAAAAGAATGGCTCCTGCAGGATTGTTATGGAAACTGTGATGGTAGAGCGGATGAAAGAAGCATTTTTTATTGAGGCATTCCGTTTTATCGTAAAACCAATTCAGGAAGCAGAAGTGTATGAGGCGCTGAACGCCTGCATGAAGAAAATCTTAGGAAGCGGCAGTATTTCTCTGTTTTATAACAGAATTGCGCATAAAGTGCATCAGAGTGAGATTCAGTATGTGGTAACATATGACAGTTACTGTGAATACAAAGTAAAAGACAAGATGCTGCGGAGCGAAGCATCCCTGAAAGAATTGGAAAAACAGCTGGATCAGAGGATGTTTTTTCGTATTCACAGAAAGTATATCGTAAACATGGCGCAGGTTAAGTCTTACCGGAATGGAATTCTGCAAATGAAAGACATAGAACTACCCGTATCAAGAAGAAAAAAGCGTGAATTCGAGCAGGCATTTATGGAGTTTGATTTGAAATATCGTTGAGGTGTGGCGGATGGAGATATTGGTGCTTTGTGGGATTTATGTGGCGGAATTGGTGTGTTATCAGCTGGGACTGCGCATATTGTTCCAGGTTCGGCAGAGGACATGGGTTTGGATGATCGTGGGGATATTGTTGCCGGTTGGGATTGGGGTTTTGCCATTAGATAGTGCTGCATGGAAGAATTTTCTGCTTTCTATTGCAGTTATAGGTTTAATGTCTGTAACGATTGAAGGCAAAATTGTAGAAAAGTTAATTAAATTGGTATTCATGCTTCTTTTATTAGAATGTATAAATGCTGTCTTTGTACCATTCTATGATATGATTTTAATGGTTTTTGATAATGATTATGTTGATAATATGAGATATTTTGGTGTGAAATGTTGCACAGTTAGTATTATTGTTTTATTTAGTGTGATTAAAAAGAAAATTAATCACTATAGCAAAACACATATTAATTCTATAATTTATTTAATTATAGGGATAATAACGTGTTCAATGATGTTTTGTATAATGTTTTTAAATCAAGTAATTGATTATTTACATAATAGTAGATATATAGTGTTTTGCAATTTTTTAGATGTGACAATCCTCTTCAGTATTTTTTTCTTGGTTATGTTTGTGATTTATATCAAAAATACTCATGAGCGAATGGAGCAGTTACTAAAAACAGAGCAATTACTGAAAGAAGCTCAGGTAAACCAATATAATCAGGCTTTAAAGAAAGAGATAGACACTAGAAAATATCGTCATGATATGGTGAACCATTTGGTGTATATTCAAGATATTTTAAATAGATATCAAGTTTATGATGCACAAAAATACTTAGCAGGTATTCTTGGGGGTTTCAAGAAAATTCAAAGTTCTTATTATGTAATTGGAAATGAAATGGTTGACACCATAATGAATTACTTTTTTGGTATGCTTCCCAACAGTGTTTCAATTGATATAAGAGGAAAATGTCCAGTAAATCTTGATATGGAAGATACAGATATATGTACAATATTTTCTAATTTAATGCAAAATGCAGTTGAAGAACTTACAGAGAATAATATGGAGAATGCACATATAATTATTGAGATTTATAAAGGTAAACAATATGTGGAATATCAAATTAAAAATTCGTTATTTTCTGAAATAAAAGAGATTGATGATTATAAAAATAAATTTCCAAAATCTCATAAACAGGATAAGAAAAATCATGGAATTGGTATGGTAAATGTGAAAGAAGCCGTTGAGAGAAATCGTGGAAAATTTGAGTGGTCTCAAAAAGACGGATATTTTTGTGTAAGTGTTGTATTGCCAATAAAAATGGATTGATAAAGATTATTAGTAAAATCATTTGTTGAAAAGAGAGCGATTTTTATTATTGGATAATAAGAATGGTGCTCTTTTTTTATTTGACATTATATAATGAAAGTAATTTGTAACAATGAAAATTTAGATATGTGTTTATTAGTTATTGGATTCATAAATACTATGATTAGTTAGATTTGGGTGGAATTAATAAGCAAATATTTAGCCAAAATTGAAGCCTCTTAAGGGGACAATGAACCGTTAAAGAAGCTATCATAGCTTAGAGACAAATGAGCGACTACTCTGTAAATGTAACTAGAAAAGTCCTAACAGAGGAGGTGGCGCTCATGCTTTTTAATGAACTTGCTAAAATAGTTTTTTGGGCTTTAATGGGGTAAAATTAGAATGTACCAATAGGGTGTTCGTCTCACAAAAGTGAAGCGAACACCCAAAGTTTATACCGAAAACCATAAACACATACCACATACCACATACCATATCCAAAGGACACAAAGGATGACCATTAATGAAGCAAGAATATTATATATGAGTCACAACTGCTCCTATTTCCTCATGTGTATGGAACGATACAACGAATATATT
Source organism: uncultured Lachnospiraceae bacterium (assembly GCA_910588565.1). Classification (GTDB taxonomy): domain Bacteria; phylum Bacillota; class Clostridia; order Lachnospirales; family Lachnospiraceae; genus Roseburia_B. The sequence continues at coordinate 642 of CAJUPF010000110.1, read as the reverse complement.
GAATATTGCCGACTTGGTGTGCCAAAGGAACAGGAGGAAGGATGGAGACGTGAAAAGATTCGGACGTTATTCCGTCAGATTACAATAACACAGAATTACGAATTGTTTGATAATTTCTATCAAATTACAGTTGTGTTTCGGGATTATTATAATCTGCGTTTGGTTTTGGACGCCTTTAAAGCAATCAGACGCCCAAAAGAACCAGAACCCAATATCAGCCTTGCGGAAACAATTCTTGGGAAAAAGGGCCCGAAAGCCAGAAGCGGTATTATTTACTGGGCATACGACGTTGGGCAGAAAGCAATTGCAATTCTGATGATGGATCAGGCGCTGCAATGTCTGGATCAGCATAATGTATATAATGTTGAATTACAAAAAAGAATCCGTAAAGCGAAACGCATTAGCAGAATATTGAATGAAGAATTGGAACTTCATTTTTCCGAAATAGAATTAAAAGATTACAGCTTAAGGAAATTCTAAAGAATATAGATCTGCCATACTGCAGATACAAGAAATTGAAAAATCCGCCATTCGTTGAATCACTGGAAACGCTAGAGCGTGTTTGAAAATACATTCCTGACATCTGAACGCCCCACTTTGCGTGATATTTGCGCCAAATTCAGGTTACATAGCCCGCTATGC
>CAJUPF010000109.1 GCA_910588565.1 uncultured Lachnospiraceae bacterium | reverse complement strand
AGCATCTACAACAATCATTACGCCCCGTCCATCCAGCCGTTCCATAATCTTCTGATAGATATCATCCGGCATGGAACCGGGAATACTTCCCGCCAGTATCAGAACATCCCCTTCTCCAAGGACGTCCAGCTTATCCATCAGCTTTGCAACGGCTTCTTCGCGAATCACAGGCCCGCAGCCGTTGATCTCTGTTCCGTCAATTGATTTCAGCTTCAGGTTGATCCTGGAAATTCCATTGTCAACGGAAATGAAATCTGACCTGACTCCCATCTCCTCTACGCGGCGTGTAATTTCCGCTCCGGTAAAACCAGCCATAAATCCCAATGCGGTATTTTCAATCCCCAGATTCCCAAGTACCATAGATACGTTCAGCCCTTTTCCCCCCGGAAGAAGAAGCTCCGAACTGGTCCTGTTCGTCATCCCCAGTTTGAAATCTTCTACCGAAACGATATAATCCAGTGACGGGTTAAATGTAACCGTATAAATCATCTCATTTCCTCCTGTCTCATTTAGTAATTGTATTATACAGTCAAACTAAATCATGATCAATCATATTAATTCACAAAAAACCAAATTCATTTTTGGTTATTTTACACAATTTGAATTTTTGTGACCGTTTATGACTGTTTGAATTTTTATAGTTCCACAATTGTCCAGGTACAATTTTCCTTTGTAAAAATCAGTTTTACGGTTTCCATTCTGCCGCCTATCGGTATTCTGCACAAATGCTCTATCGTCTGTATGCCGGAATACGTCTTTTCCTCCGCTGTCAGAAGCTGGATATCCCGCACTATATGCAGGCTTCCCTCTTCATCCATCAGTTTGATCAATTTGGGAATCGTTCTGCCCTTGCTGGTAAACCAGCATTCACAGGCAATTTCTCTCTGGATGCCGCGAAGCACACCGTTTTCTGTTTTTTCTATGATATCGCCCAACCGAAACGCCATTGATTATTCTTCCTCCAATGCAGAATAGTTTACCGTTCTCTTTTCCCTGGAAATTCCCCCTCCCAGATGATCCAGTTTATCCTGCTTCAAAAAAGAAGCTCTCTGGACAGCATCTGCGCCAAATCGTTCCCGTATACTGTCAATCGCCCTGTCTAACCGTTCTAATTTTTCATAATCCGTATGATCAAATAAAGATATCTGCCTGCTGCTTTCATTCCGGGATACATGGCTGGTATGCACGCCTAAAAGCCGGATGGGAGCGCCATCCCACAGCTCATCAAAAAGCATACAGGCTGCGTCATAGATCTCTTTTGTAATATTAGTCGCGGACTTCAGCCGGCATTGATGGGAGACATAATTCAGATCGTGATAGCGAATACCCACAGATGCCGTCTCCGCCCGCATATGATCCCTGCGCAGCCTGCGTCCCACTGTCTCAGCCAGAGAAAGCAGCACCATTTTCGCCGTCTCAGAATCTGTCACGTCAAACGAGATCGTTGTGGAATTGCCATACCCTTTGTTATCGACAGGTACAGGCTCTACGGCAGATACGTCCCTGCCGTTCGCAAAATTCCAGATCACCTCGCCATGTTTTTTTAAAACAGATTTCAGCATCGTTACATCTGCACAGGCAAGCTCCCCAATGGTCCGGATACCCAGCGCATGCAGCTTACGTTCCGAAGCTCCTCCGACAAAAAAGAGATCACGGACCGGAAGCGGCCACATCTTTTTCCTGATTTCATTTGGAAAAAGGGTGTGAACCAGATTGGGCTTTTTAAAATCGCTTGCCATCTTGGCCAGAAGCTTATTCGAGGATATCCCTACGTTTACAGTAAATCCCAGTGTATGGAAGATCTCGTCCTTAATGGCAGTCGCCGCTATCACAGGCTCGCCAAACAGCTGCTTTGTGCCTGTCATATCCATAAATGCTTCATCTATACTAAACTGTTCCACCGCATCCGTATATTTATTTAAAACCGCCATAAATGCTTTGGAACTCTTCTCATACAGTTCGTAATTGGGCGGTACCAGTACCAGTTCCGGACATTTCCGCAAAGCGTCCACTACCGGTTCTCCGGTACGAATATCGTATCGTTTGGCAGGGAGTGATTTTGCAAGGATAATCCCGTGCCGTTTTGAAATATCGCCTCCGACGGCAGAAGGGATCGTCCGAAGATCTGTCTGCCTGCCCAGATGATGTATACGGTATACGGCTTCCCAGGACAGATACGCACTGTTTACATCAATGTGAAATATAATTTTATTCTCCATTCTATTCCCTCCGTTATAGTCTTTCCGAAAAAACAGATTTTCATAATAGAACAATAACAGAACATTTGTTTTTTGTAAATCTTTTTCTAAACACATGTTCTGACAAATTATGATTGCAATTTTGACGAATTGTGCTATACTATGGGTATGGGGCATTGGCGCAGCTGGGAGCGCGCAACATTCGCATTGTTGAGGCCGTGGGTTCAAATCCCATATGCTCCATTAAACATTAATCTGTCCGGAAGCGGAGTTCCTATAAAGAATACGCAGCTGGATCACAAAAAAGCCGCAAGCACATCAGTCTTGCGGCTTTTGTTGTAACTGTTTTTGCTTTTGGCCACCTCAACTTTTGGGGATAATGTGGCTGAATACTCTTTGTGAGGAAAAAAGCATCAACTTTTCAAAGGTATTGCAGAATGCCTTATTGACAAAAGTACAATCGCTATGACTGGCAGCAGTCCAAAACAGAATATGCTTTACCTGATAAGAACACCGCCCAGACACTCGCCAAAAGTACAAGGGCGGCGTTCTCTGTCTATCCATATTTTAAAAACCTATTTTCGCCTTTTATCCCCCTGCCCTTATAATTTCTACCCTTGCTATCTTTCCGATTTTTACCAATGCGCCTGATTCTTTTGCCAGCTTCATAACTGTGTTAATTCCCATGTTGCTTTTTTCTGCCGTCTGTCGGTATGTAATCAGTTCCCCGTTAAAATTCCTGTTTTTCAATCCATTCATAATAATTTACCTTTCTTTGTGTTTTTAACGTTTCACTCCGTCTATATCCATGATATAATTGTTAAAAGTAAAAATCCATTTCCTGTTTTATGTCACAATTTTATGTGAAAGGAGATTTTAGTAAAATATGGTTTACAGTAGTGTAGAGGACATTAACGCTGAAAAAATTAACGCAAGAATCAAAGATGCTATCAAAGAATGGGGGTCACAAGACGATCTTTTTAATGGCATTTCATAAGTGTATAAGGGAAAATTTAATACTGCCATTATCAGTCTTGCTTGAAATTGCATGATGCAAACGCCTTGGCTAATCGTTATCGCCTTACAGTTCTGCTTGGCGCAACCGTACAACTATAATAAGCACAGGGAATCCTGCATTTGAAACTGACTGCAGAATTCCCTGTGCTTTTTTTATTATAGAGACAATACGATACCGCTTTGAAGCGCCTTATAACGAAACATCAATCGTCCCGCCAATATAAGGCGTAACGGAGCGCTCCATTGCCGCTGCATCGATCAGTTCGGCCATGCCGTCTCCTATCGCTTCTCCGAAATCCAATGCCTTGCTCAGCATAGCCACGCTGACATCACTCTGTACTTTGGTCTGTGCCAGCGCCATTGATAATCCAGGAATATCCATATCCTGCACCTCCCTTATAAAAAATCAATATCATTTGTCCTGTAGATGCAGATTATCTGGTCTCCGGAGTACTCCACTCCCAGTTCCTGATTTCTTCCAGATCCTGTCCATATTCCGTAATATACTGTTTATGCTCGATCAGTTTGTTGTTCATTTTCTGGATCAGATGGGCGCCTTTGTTGCCAAGCTGCGGAAGATGCATAATCGCATCTTTTACCAGGTTAAACCGGTCAATCTGGTTCTGGACACGCATATCAAATGGAGTGGTAATCGTACCCTCTTCCAAATAACCGTGTACAGAAAGGTTGCGGTTATGACGGTTATACGTCAGCTCATGGATCAGCGTCGGATATCCATGGAATGCAAATATAATCGGCTTGTCTTTTGTAAACAGGTTATCATACTCCCGATCGCTTAATCCATGCGGATGTTTTGCATCGGACTCTAACTTAAACAGATCGACAACATTGATTACACGAACCTTCAGCTGCGGCATTTCATCCCGCAGAATTGTAACAGCTGCCATCGTCTCTAAGGTCGGCGTATCACCGCAGCTGACCATTACCACATCCGGCTCTTCGCCAGCGTCGCTGCTTGCCCACTCCCAGATACTGATACCCTGTGTGCAGTGTTTTACCGCCTGTTCCATACTCAGCCACTGGCAGCTTGGATGCTTGGATGCAACAATGGCATTGACATAATTCTTGCTCTTGATGCAGTGATCAAAGCAGGATAACAGACAGTTGGTATCCGGCGGAAGGTACATACGCACAACGTCTGCCTTCTTATTGGTAATATGATCTAAAAATCCGGGATCCTGATGTGTAAATCCGTTGTGATCCTGCTGCCATACATTGGAAGTCAGGATAAAGTTCAATGATGCAATCGGCTGACGCCAGGAAAGCTGGTTTGTCACCTTTAACCATTTTGCATGCTGCGCTGCCATGGAATCAACGATACGGATAAACGCTTCGTAACTTGCAAAGAAGCCGTGGCGGCCTGTCAGCAGATAGCCTTCGAGCCAGCCTTCGCACATATGCTCGCTGAGCATACTGTCCATAATACGCCCGTCTCTTGCCAGACAGTCGTCATTATCCAGCAGTTCTGCATTCCAGTCACGGTTTTCCGCTTCAAACGCATGATAAAGACGGTTTGACATCGTCTCATCCGGTCCAAAGATACGGAAATTGCGGTTTTCTTTGTTTAATACAAAGATATCGCGGATATAATTGCCTAGTTCGATCATATCCTGCGCTTTGGTGCGTCCGGGTTCTACCTCAATGCCATATTTACGGAAATCCGGCAGGCGCAGATCTTTGAGCAGCAGGCCTCCGTTGGCATGTGGATTGTCGCCCATACGTGCGCTGCCCTTCGGCGCAAGCTCTTCTAACTCCGGAATCAGACGGCCGTTTTCATCAAACAGCTCTTCGGGACGATAGCTCTCCAACCACTCTTTTAACTGATCCAGATGCTCTGGTTTTTCCATGGACATCGGTACCTGATGTGCGCGGAATGTGCCTTCGATCTGCTGTCCGTCTACGAACTTCGGACCTGTCCATCCCTTTGGCGTACGCAGTACGATCATCGGCCATACCGGTCGTTTTGGATCATTTTCGGTACGTGCATGGTTCTGGATTGCTTTGATCTCTTCCACTGCCTGATCCATAGCTTCCGCCATCTTCCGATGCATCTCCATCGGTTCATCGCCTTCTACAAAATAAGGCTTCCAGCCGCAGCCCTTGAAAAAGCTCTCGATTTCCTCGTGGGAAATACGTGAGAATACAGTCGGATTACTGATCTTATAGCCATTCAGATGAAGGATCGGCAAAACGGCTCCGTCCGTAACCGGATTCAGGAACTTATTGGAATGCCAGGAAGTCGCAAGCGGGCCGGTTTCTGCTTCCCCGTCTCCGACAACAGCAACCGCAATCAGTTCCGGATTATCCAAAACAGCCCCAAACGCATGAGCGATGGAATAACCAAGCTCGCCGCCCTCGTTGATAGAACCCGGCGTCTCCGGTGCACAGTGGCTTGGAACGCCGCCTGGGAATGAGAACTGCTTGAACATTTTCTTCATACCTTCCTCATCCTGGCTGATATTGGGATAAAACTTGCTGTAAGTCCCTTCCATATATGTATTGGCAATCATAAAGTTTCCGCCATGTCCGGGACCTGAAAGATAGATCATATCCAGATCATAACGTTTGATCACACGGTTACAGTGGACATAGATAAAGTTCTGTCCCGGAACAGTTCCCCAGTGGCCAACGATCTTTTTCTTCACGTGATCCATGGTCAGAGGCTCTTTCAGCAGCGGATTGTCCAGCAGATAAAGCTGTCCTGCCGAAAGATAATTCGACGCTCTCCAATACGCATCCATTTTATTCAGAAGCTCTTCTGACAATGGCTGCTTTTCCAGGCATGTTGTAGTGTTAGACATACATTCCTCTCCTTTCACTTCTCCAAAATATTTATTAACACTAACAGTATACTACGAAAAAGCAAATTCATCAATCAAATTTTACCAGAACCATGCATGTAACTAACTATTCAGATACCTTTTTCCACCATTTACCGAAGTTCATATTTTACAACATCAATCTTTGCCGTCCCGGATGCAAAAAACGAAATTCCATCCGCTTCCCGCCCGGTATACATGGTAGCTGACAAAACCTGCTCCCCGTCATTTACAAAGACTTCCACACTGAAACGATCCAGTATCATCCTCAGCTTCAATTCTCCATCCACAGGCTTTACCAGGCTGCGCCGCTGATGGATAATAGCCCTTCTCGAACCGGAGAATTTCCGGTCCACCTTCAGGACAGACTCCCGCGGACGGAAGCTTAAGGATGTATAATATCTGTCGTCCTGAGCAAAACGAACCGCAAATTTCTGATACAGCTCTTCTGCGTCTTTTGGACGTACCCTAAGTTCCATATCCACCTTTCTCCCTCTGATCCCGTCTAGCTTTACAACCCCTGAAACTTCCACGTCTGTATATTCTATTTTATTATGCCGCATTGCGCCGAGCTCCCGGATCGGCCTCTGGTACAGCCTGCCATTTTTCAGAAATAATTCCCTTGGCAGACTCATCTGTCCAAACCATGGTTCTTCCGGTGAACGTATACTGCAGGAATCCCAGTTCTGCATCCATCCAATCATAATCCGGCGGCCATCGGGCGCCAATACCGTCTGGGTCGCATAAAAATCAATTCCATAATCAATGGACTGGTTATGCGTTTCCCTGAATGTGCCAGTACCTTCATTATAATCACCGATCAGGCAGAGCGTTCCATTCCCATTGTGATATTCAAATCCTTCCGGTATCATGTCCTGCGGACTTGTAAGCAATACCCATTTTCCATCCAGTTCAAAGAAATCCGGGCACTCCCACATTTTACCGAACCGATCCTGATTAGAAACCAGCACACTCTTAAACTTCCAGTGAAATCCGTCCGCACTCTCATACAGTAAGACCTGTCCGCTCCCGTCCGCCGGGCGGTTCCCTACGACACATGCATAGGTTCCGTCCGCCTTCCTCCATATTTTAGGATCACGGAAGTCAAATCTGCTGCTGCCGTCCGGAATATCCGTTTCATCCAATACTGGATTCTGTTCATATTTCTCATAATCAATCCCATCCCCCACGGCAATACACTGCGTCTGCACTTCCCTGTAAATATCACGAGCCTGGTGTTCTTTTAACACCCCGGTATACATCAGCAGATGCCTTCCGTCTGGCAGCGCTACCGCGCTTCCGGAAAAACACCCGTCCCTGTCATACGCCTCATCCGGCGCCAGAGCACAGGGAAGATACTCCCAGTGGAGCAGATCGCTGCTCACCGCATGGCCCCAATGCATAGGCCCCCACTTTGATTCATATGGGTAATACTGGTAAAACATATGGTACTGTCCTTTATAATAACAAAATCCGTTGG
>CAJUPF010000108.1 GCA_910588565.1 uncultured Lachnospiraceae bacterium | reverse complement strand
AGTTCCGTGAGAAATATAATACGAAGGATTTCTGTATCTGGATGTTTTCTATGGAGGATAAGAAAGCCATTGTAGATGACGTATTTGGCAAGTTTTATGATACATTTGGCTTTTATCCGGAATCCACAGGTTCGTATTATATGGACGCGGACTTGACCAATTATATCAAAGAGAACTATCCTACCGTAAAATGTGCGGTTGCAACCTGCTGGGAGGAAGGCCCCAAGGCTTACCATACCTGCAACAATTCCTGGTACACCTTATTTGACGGCGGCCCCTGGGCACCCTGGATTCCATCGAAACAGAATACCCATGCGCCGGCGGCCAATGAAGCGGAGGATTCCGGCATTGTGGCGATCCCGCACCTTTCCAGGGATCTGATTGCCTGCTATGACGGCAACGGCTCCAACTTTGGAACACATCCCCAGAACGTGCTCCGGGGAATGATTTATGACAGCAAGACCTGGGAATACCCATACCTGTATAACCTGATTGACCAGTACCGGGATCTGCAGAAGTACAACAATGGATATGCCTACAATATGATGTTTGTAGGGCCGGGATGGATGAATAAAATGGGCCGCTGGGAAGCGCCTTATGAATTGTTGGAGAAATCCTATTCCGACGGGTGCAAATATTACGGACAGCTGAAAAAAGAAGGCAAGCTGGTTGATATGACGATGTCAGAGTTTGCTGACTATTACCGGCAGAAAAAGACCTATACCGAGCCGGAATGTGCGCTTTGGCGGGATATTTTATACGGATCTGACAAGCAGGTGTTCTGGTATGCCGATCCCTATATGCGTGTCTGCGTAAATATGGATCAGGGCGGCGCTATTGTGGATCTGCGGCCGTATGCGGCAAAATTAGAGTGGCCGGTGGGGATTGGGACCAAGCATGTGCAGGATGCCTCCTATCCGTTTTTGATCCAGGAAAAATACCGCGCCGGATATTTTACGCATTATGCCGGGGAAGGGACCATCCGCAGCGCAAAGCTTTCTTATCAGGGGGAAGAGGTGGATTTATGCCTTTGCCGTACAAAAGCACATTTTTCCCAGGAAGGAAAGACCAGAATCCTGACCTTAGATCCGGTTGAAATTGAATTTTCGGATTTAACGGTTATGTTACAGACGAAAGAATACTTTGAAGAAGGAAGCTCTTCGGTTAAGATCGAACGGAAGATTTTGGAACTGTCCAATCCCGATGCGGAAGTAGAGCTGAATGAATATATGGTAGCCTGCTACGGGACGACAGAGTACCCGGAGGATATGACAGGCATTCTGCTGAAATGCGAAGGCAAAGAGGAGAAAAGTATCGCGTATGAATACCGCTGCAGAGAAGAGTCCGTTGTGGGTGCGAGCGCAGTCAGCGCGGTTGTGCCTGCGATTGAGACGAAGGTTTCCCTGGTTCCGGATGGGGAAGCAGAGGGCTATATCCGGGAAGGGTATGCGTTTTCACCGATGTTTACATTGGGGTATAAGACAAAGCTGAAGAATAAAGGAGGGTTCGCGACATGGCTCAGGCTGGAAAAGGCAAATTAAATTACAGGTGCCCGTCCTGTTTTATGCGGGATTTGGATATTGATATGTTTTTTGATAAAGAAAAAGGCGAATATTACTGCCTGCGGTGCCAGTATAGCGGGAAGGAAGAAGATGTACTGGCAAAAAATGAGATGATACGGTTCCGCTACCGGGATATGATGAAACGGTTTGAGAAATTTGATTTTGATTAGAACTTCGATTCAATTAGGAGAAAACATGGCAAAGTTTATAAAGGGCGTGGATTTATCCACTTTACAGGAACTGGAACAATGCGGCGCTGTTTATTCTGATCAGGGAGAACAAGGAGAGCTTCTGGATATTTTAAAACGTTATGAGATCAATTCTGTCCGTCTGCGTCTCTGGAATGATCCTTACTCCAAAAAGGGGGAGCCTTATGGAGCCGGTACGAATGATTTAAATACGACAATAGAAACAGCGCTACGGGTTGTAAAGAAAGGATTTGGATTTTTGCTGGATTTCCATTACAGTGATTTCTGGGCGGATCCGCAGAAGCAGTTTAAGCCGAAAGCCTGGGAGGGTATGTCAGTGGAGGAACTCGAAGAAGCCGTACTTACGTATACCAAAGATTGTATGATGCGGCTGATAGAGGCAGGGGCAAAACCAGATATGGTTCAGGTAGGCAACGAGCTTTCCAACGGACTGCTCTGGCCGGAGGGAAAGGTACCGAATTATGAGAATATCGCCCGTTTTGTCAATGCCGGAATCCGGGGAGTAAAAGCAGCAGATAACCGTATTCCGATTATGCTGCATTTAGACAATGGCGGCAACAATGCGCTTTACCGGGAATGGTTTGATGAATTTGTGAAGCGGGGGGAAGCGTTTGATGTGATTGGCTTGTCCTATTATCCGTTCTGGCATGGAAGCCTGCAGGAGTTAGAAGAGAATATGCAGGATATTTCCAGGCGTTATCAAAAGGATGTGATTGTAGCGGAGGTTTCCATGGGATTTACAATGGAAGATTATGGGTTATATGAACAATTAAAACCGGATGAGCGCAAGGGATATGCGACAAAACCAGAGCTTGTGGAAAAAATTGAATATCCTATGACAAAACAGGGTCAGGCGGATTTTATGCAGGATATTATGACTAGAATTGCAAACATTGAGGGCGGACGGGGAAAGGGATTCTATTACTGGGAGCCTGCATGGATTCCGGTCTGCGGGTCCGGCTGGGCGAAACCTGCGGGCCTGTCCTATATCCAAGATCCGGGGCCAGGCGGCAATGAATGGGCGAATCAGGCGCTGTTTGATTATGATGGGAATGTACTGCCAGCCTTGCGTGTCATACGGGATTTTGCGTAATTTTTCACATCTGCTGAGCCAGAGCCGTTGTATTTTATACCAGATAATGAAGATATAATTTTGTTAAATTCCTTGCGTATCTTAAGGAATATCCGTATAATAGAAAAGAATCAGAAGAATAAGGAAACGGATACAGTAAGGAGAAGCAATGAGTAATTACGATGCATTGAACGAACCGCAGAGACAGGCCGTATTCCAGACGGAAGGGCCTGTTTTGATTCTGGCAGGCGCAGGGAGCGGCAAGACGAGGGTACTTACGCACAGAGCGGCGTATCTGATAGAAGAAAAAGGTGTTTCGCCGTATCATATTATGGCGATCACATTTACGAACAAAGCGGCAGGAGAGATGCGGGAGCGTATCAGCCGTATGGCGGCATATGGCGCGGAGGGTGTCTGGGTTACGACATTTCATGCTACCTGCGTCAGAATTTTGCGCCGGCATATCGGCAGGCTTGGCTTTGAGACGAATTTTACGATTTATGATGCAGACGATCAGAAGGCACTGATGAAAGAAATCTGCAAGCGTCTGAAGATTGATACGAAAGTCTATAAGGAAAAAATGTTTCTGCAAGTGATTTCTTCCGCAAAAGACGAGATGACAGGCCCGGAAGAATTTGCCCTGAACGCCGGAGAGGATTACGCACTGCAAAGGCAGGCGCAGGTTTACCGGGAGTACCAGATGGCGCTTAAAAAAAATAATGCCTTGGATTTTGACGATTTGATTTTTTATACGGTGGAACTGCTGCGGAGCGAGGCCGAAGTACGGGATTATTATCAGGAGCGTTTTCAGTATATTATGGTGGATGAATACCAGGATACCAATACGGCGCAGTTTCAGCTGATTTATCTGCTGGCAGGCAAATACAGAAATCTTTGCGTAGTCGGGGATGATGATCAGTCGATTTACAAATTCCGTGGCGCTAATATTTACAATATCTTGAATTTTGAAAAATATTTCCCGGAGGCAGTAGTTATTAAATTAGAGCAGAATTACCGCTCTGTTAGGAATATTTTAGAAGCGGCGAATCAGGTGATTTCGCATAACCATGGGAGGAAGGAGAAAAAACTCTGGACCGAAAATGAGCAGGGAGATAAAATTGCCTTCCATCAGTTTGAGAACGGATATGACGAAGCGGATTATGTGGCAAGAGACATTACGGAAAAAGTCTACAAACAGGGCTATACATATAAAGATTGTGCCGTATTATACCGCACCAATGCCCAGTCCCGTCTGTTTGAAGAAAAATTTATCGTCTCCAATATACCTTATAAAATTATTGGAGGCGTAAATTTCTACGCCAGAAAAGAAATTAAAGACATGCTGTCTTATCTGAAAACGATTGACAATGCCAGCGATGATTTGGCTGTGCGCCGGATTATCAATGTGCCAAAACGGGGCATTGGCGCGACGACCTTAAACCGTGTGCAGGAATATGCGCTTGCCAAGGATATCAGCTTTTACGAAGCCTTGAAGGTGGCAGAAGACATTCCTTCGATTGGAAAAGCCAGCGCCAAAATACGTCCTTTTGTACGGTTTATCCAGGTGATGCGCAGTAAACTGGGAATTCTCAGCCTTGGAGAGCTGTTTGAAGAAGTGCTTGAGACAACCGGATATGTGAAAGAGCTGGAAGCAGAAGGAACGGAAGAAGCAAAGGCCAGGATTGAAAATATCGATGAACTGGTCAGCAAGCTGGCTGTTTATGAAGAAACCGCAGAAGAACCGACGCTGAGTGGATTTTTGGAAGAAGTCGCATTGGTAGCGGATATTGACAGCTTCGATGCAGAAAACAATCATGTCGTTTTGATGACGCTGCACAGTGCTAAGGGTCTGGAATTTCCCAATGTCTATCTGGCAGGTATGGAAGACGGTTTGTTTCCAAGTTATATGTCGATTGTATCGGATTCGTCCATTGAGGATGTGGAAGAAGAACGGCGTCTGGCATATGTGGGAATCACGCGGGCGAAGGAACACCTTTCCCTTAGCTGCGCCAGACAGCGGATGATCCGGGGAGAGACGCGGTATAATCTGGTATCCCGCTTTGTAAAAGAAATCGCAGCGGACTTGTTTGCAGAACCGAAGAAGAAAACAGCATCTGGCGGCAGAACGGAATCTGCATCAGGGGGGCAGGGATTCTCTGGAGGCAACAGAGCGTTTGGCCATGCAAAAGAACTGTTCCATGCAAAGCCCATGGCATCTGGCCATGAGCCGAGAAATTTTGGATCAGGTCCAAAGGAAGCCCTTGATTATGGAGTTGGCGATCGTGTGCGTCATATCAAATTCGGCGAGGGTACGGTAACGCAGATTACAGAGGGCGGCAGAGACTATGAAGTTACGGTAGAATTCGATTCTGCCGGGGTAAAAAAGATGTTTGCGATGTTTGCAAAATTAAAAAAAGTATAAAAATTTCAAAAACTGTAATTTTTTATTTGTGATCGGGAAAAGATATGTTATAATAGCAGTGAAATGTCATGCGAAGATGGGAAAAGAGAAGCACTTTTCCTAAAATAAAAGAAAAAGGAGTGGACAGCATGAGTAGTAAAGTAGATGATTTTTTAACAATGACCAAATTGAATGATTTGCTGAAAAAGAACGAGGAAGAGGAGAGAAAAGCTTCCAAAGTGATTTGGGTTTTTGCAGTCATCGGAATTGTTGCAGCAATTATCGCAGCAGCTTATGGAATTTACCGTTTCTTCAAGCCGGATTATCTGGATGATTTTGAAGATGAGTTTGAAGACGAATTTGAAGACGACTTCTTTGATGATGATGAAGACGAAGAAGAAGAAAGCGATAAATAATACGATAGCATATGCAGACAGGAGGGGCCGCAGGTTAGCGGCCTCTTTTTCCGTAACAGGAAATATTCGATAGAATTGAAATACAGGAGGAAATTTCAGATGAAAAAAGGACAGATTTTAGAGGGGACAGTAGAAAAAGTGATGTTTCCGAATAAAGGAATCGTGCGGTCCGAAGAAGGAAGAAAAATAGTTGTAAAAAATACGGTTCCCGGACAGAAAATATCATTTTTTGTTACGAAGATCCGGAAAGGAACATGTGAGGGGAAGCTTTTGGAGGTTCTGGAACAATCACCTTTGGAATCTGAAACGTGTGCCTGTCCGCATTTTGGCATCTGCGGCGGCTGCAATTACCAGAATTTAAACTATGAAAATCAGCTGGAATTAAAAGAAGAGCAGCTGCGGGAATTGCTTTCGCCTGTATTCACAGCACAGGGAACAGATTTTGATTCTGTTTTTGAGGGAATCAAGCCCAGTCCAGGGGTGTTTGAGTACCGCAATAAAATGGAATTTTCTTTTGGAGACTCTGAAAAAAACGGGCCTCTGGCGCTTGGAATGCATAAGAGGGGCAGTTTTTATGATATTGTAAATGTAGAACACTGCCGGATTGTGGAGGAAGATTACCGCAGAATCCTGGTCTGTGTCAGAAGTTTTTTTGAAGAAAAAAAGTGCCCCTTTTATCATAAAATGCGCCATGAGGGATATCTAAGGCATTTGCTGGTGCGCAAAGCAGTAAAAACCGGTGATATACTGATCGATCTTGTGACTACGACCCAGGTGCAGGGGTTTGAGGAAGCTGTGCTTTTAGAGGAGCTGAAGAAGCGCATTTTATCCCTGCCGTTTGATGGGAATGTTGCAGGAATTTTACATACCAGAAATGACAGCCTGGCAGATGTGATAAAAAATGAGGGGACAGATATTCTGTATGGACAGGATTATTTTTATGAGGAACTGCTGGGACTGAAGTTTAAAATAACGCCGTTTTCCTTTTTCCAGACAAATTCACTGGGCGCTGAGACGCTTTATGAAACAGTGCGGGAATTTATAAGCGCAGAAAATCTTACCGGCAGTACGGTTTTTGATTTATACAGCGGAACAGGAACGATTGCACAGATACTTTCTCCCTCCGCAGACAAGGTGATTGGTGTGGAGATAGTCGAAGAAGCGGTGGAGGCTGCAAAAGAGAATGCGGCTTTGAATGGGCTTTCCAACTGTGCGTTTATTGCCGGAGACGTGCTGAAAGTAATAGACAATTTGGAAGAAAAACCGGATCTGATTGTGCTCGATCCGCCCAGGGATGGAATTCATCCAAAGGCATTGGAAAAGATTGGCGGGAAATTTGGGGTAGAGAACATGGTTTATATTTCCTGTAAGCCTACAAGCCTGGTACGGGATCTTGAGACGCTGCAGAGGTATGGGTATCAGGTCATGCGTGGATGTGGGGTGGATTTATTTCCTGGAACTTGCCATGTGGAGACGTGCGTCCTTTTGGGTAGGAAATAGTTACACTGCTGAAACAGTCTATGCGTATGTGGATTATGAGCCAAAAGATAATGAATATCTGAAGGATGTCAAAGGTTGTGCAACCTATACGGAAATTAAAGAATGGATAATGTCGGAGTATGGTTTAAAGGTATCGTCACTGTATGTAGCACAGATAAAAAACAAATGCGGTATTGAGAAACGTCTGAATTACAATATAGGCGATAATAAAAGCCGTGTGCCGCAATGCCCGCCGGAGAAAGAAAAAGCGATTATGGCGGCGTTTAGGCATTTTAATATGATATGAGATGGCAGATTTGGTAATGGCAATAATAGTGTTGCATTTTGCGGCACAAAAGGATATAATAAAGAAAAAAGAAAGGCGGCGGCAATATGGCAGCACGAAGTGCAAATGTAAATGTCAGAGTGGAACCTGATG
>CAJUPF010000107.1 GCA_910588565.1 uncultured Lachnospiraceae bacterium | reverse complement strand
GGATGCTTGAAACCACTGCTTTATTGGCCGGATGCCCTGCAGCGGGGTGCAGGGCCCGTGAATAGTAACAGCAAATATACATCTTTGAATTTAATTTTAAATCCTACGACCGCCAAAGCAGAAGCAAACAAAAATTTACGGAATGTAATTAACAGGTTGCTCCCCCAACCACATGCAGTTTGGCATCTAAGATTTCCTGTTTCCGTTCCAGAAGTTCATTTGACAGAAGCTGTTTTTCCACTTCTTCAAATCCAATTCTTGCAATGGTATCTGCAAACCGTTCTCCTGTCTTACCTTGATCACGGAATAAAAGGATTGCTTTTTCCACTGTATCAAGCATTTCTTCTTCCGATGTAAAAATCTTGGATAACGGCTGTCCATGCGCCACTTTCTTTCCCCATCTGCCGCCAATGTAAATGCGGAATGCCGGCGTGCCTTCTTCAATTACGTCAAACGGACATTTTTCTATACAGCGGCCGCAGTTATTGCAGGTATCTTTATCAATCGCAAGCATTCCGTCATCCAGCTTCGCTGCGCCCATAGGACAGGCTGTCTCCACCTGGCATTTTTTACAGCCGTTGCACATATCTTCATCTACATTCGGTACCAGCTGTCCTACGATACCAAGATCATTCAAATCCGGTTTTACACAGTTATTCGGGCAGCCTCCGGTTGCAATTTTAAATTTGTGCGGTAATTTTACAGTGCGGTATCCTTTGTAAAAACGCTCATGAATCTTTTCTGATAAATCAAACGTATCATATAATCCGTACTGGCAAGTGGTTCCTTTACAGGAAACTACCGGACGAACCAGAGAACCGGTACCGCCGGTCTCAAGCCCGGCTTTTGCAATATACTCACGGAATGGCTCGATATTATCAAAGTGAATCCCTCTTACTTCTACGGTAAGACGTGTTGTAAATTCCACGTCACCATTGCCATATTTTTCCGCAGCCTCGGCAATTACCTTCGTCTGCTCTGCTGTAATTTTACCATTTACGGTAATAATACGTCCGTTGAATAAATCGGTTCCCTTATTATTCAGGAATCCCAATCCTTTCACTCTTTTGATTTCTTCGGGCTTAATTGTACATCCCATAACTTTTTCCTCCTTACATCTTTCAAATGCCATAGTATTATGATATGCCGCCAAAACGGTACGCCTTCGCCTGTCGCAAGACGGCGCCGTTTATGCAGCCAACATCCAAATGCCAGAATAACTGCTCCGTTATTTTTACTGTTGTGCAAAATTTACACTTCTACGCCGTTAAATGTAATGCCGCCTTCTAGTACTTTTGTATTCTGATATCCATAGTATTTCATGCGGTTCTGCAGAAGATAAGCTCTCTTGCCCCTATTGCAGACAAGCAGTATCTTCTCTTCCGGGCTAAGGCCTTCCACAGGACCTTCTACTGTGGTCAGCTCCACGTACGGCGCTCCTTCAATCGATGGAGCCAGGCAGGCATCCACAATCTTATAGCCTTCTGCCGCACCCGCCGCAAATTCCGCCGGAGTAAACGTATCAAATTTGCCATTGATCTTGTTCATCAGCACATTTAACGTATGCTCAAACGGATGAATCGCCGTAGAGAACGGCGGCGCGTATGCCAGATCCATATCCGCCAGATCCGTAAGCGTACCTTTTAACATAATGCCTGTAACTGCAATATCCACTACTTTATCAACTGCACCCGCGCCAATTACCTGCACACCCAGAAGCCGCAGAGAATCTCTGTCTGCAATCATCTTAATAATAAATGTGCCTGCACCCGGAAAATAATGCGCTTTATCGTCCACTACCGTAATCACGCTGACAGGGTTAAATCCTTCCGCAGACGCCTGTGCTTCGGTCAATCCGGTTCTTCCCACATTCATTCCCGGAAGCTTACATACCGCTGTGCCAAGCGCCCCTCTGTAGCCAAGTCCTGCGCCCAAGATATTCTGTGCGATCATACGTCCGGCAATATTGGCAGTGGAACCCATCGGCGACCATGCTGCTTTTTCGGTCAGCGCGTTATGTACCATTGCACAGTCTCCCGCTGCATAGATATCCGGTATATTCGTCTCTCCCTGCACATTTGTCAGAATCGTTCCCTTAAACATTTCAATGCCGGTTCCCTCTAAGAACGCCGTATTCGGACGGATGCCTGCAGACAGTACAACCAGATCCGCTTTATAGGCCCGTTTGCTGGTGATTACCTTTTCTACTTTGCCGTCGCCTTCGATTCCGGTTACGGTAATTCCGGTTACAACCGGAATCCCGGCTTCCTGAAGCTTTCCTTCCACATATTCCGCCATTTCAGGGTCAAAACCAGGAAGCGCATGGTCAGCCATATCTAATACAAACGGCCGGATACCCATAAGCTTTAAGTTCTCAGCGATTTCAAGCCCGATATAACCTGCGCCGACAACAACTGCTTTTTTCACATCTCCCGCATCCACAACATCGCGGAGACGGATTGCATCTTCCGGCGTTCTTACAAAGAATACATTTTCAAGATCACAGCCTTCAATCGGCGGCTTCACTGGGCTTGCGCCTACGGAAATCACCAGTTTGTCATAGTCGAATACCTTCTCTTCCCCTGATTTCAAATCAACTGCCGTTACTTGTTTGGCTTTTGGATCTACTTTGGCCGCTTCCGTCTCAGTCAGTACGGATACCCCGGTCAGTTTGGAATATTTTTCCGGGGTATTTACAATCAGCTGCTCCCTGTCCTCGATGACATGGCCAACATAATAAGGAAGGCCGCAGCCAGCATAGGAAATATTCGTTCCCTTGTTCAGTACAATCACTTCACAGCTCCGGTCTTCCCGCATTAATTTCGCCGCAATCTTCGTGCCTGCAGCAACTCCTCCAAGTACCAATACCTTCATCTTTTACCTCCTTGTTTTATAAAAAATTATTTCATTTCACACCCACGCCAGTTTTGGCAGATATTTCGTATCATCTGGTGTGAAATGCAACGGGCAGCCGTCCATTTAAAGTTGTCTGGCGACAAGGGACGGCTGCCATACCTTACTTTACGTATCGGCCCGTCGCCAGTCAGCGAAATGACTGGCGTGGGTGTAAAAAATAACAAAAAATATACAATATTTTCATGTAAAATATAATAACACTTGTCAAATTATACGTAAAATAGTAAAATATTTATTATCCCATAGGCTTTTTCCTATAGTTAGTTATCTTGAAAAACCGGAGGTTCTAAATATGGCAACACTAAAACAGCTTAAGACATTCCTGGCAGTAGCGGAAGATAAGAAAATGATTACAGCCGCCAAACGGCTTTACATATCCCAGCCTACCGTAAGCCAGATTATCCTGGATCTGGAGAATGAATATAATGCCCAACTCTTTGAACGGTTTCCAAAAGAACTGAAAATCACACCTGCCGGGGAGCTCCTTTTAAATTATGCGAGAGAAATCGTCGCCATTCATGAACATTTAGAACAATCTATGAAAAATATCAATTCCCTGCGCCCTTTACGAATCGGCGCCACAATCACAATCGGAAATACCTTAATGGGAACACTGGTAGAAGAGCTGCTTTTACAGCATCCGGATATTGATATCACTGTATTTGTGGAAAACACCAGAATTATAGAACACAGAATCCTGCATAACGAACTGGATATTGCTTTGGCAGAAGGCATTATCGTCCGGCAGGAAATTATGACAAAGCCAGTCATTGAAGATGAGTTGTGTCTGATCTGCGGGAATAAGCATCCCTTTGCCGGCAAACCCTATGTCCTTATGGAAGATCTGCGGAACCAGGATTTTATTATGCGGGAAAAAGGAAGCGGTACGAGAGCCATTTTTGAAAATATTATGCTGACGCATCATATCCCCTTTGTTACCAAATGGGAATGCTCCAGCCGATGCGGTATTGTAGACGCGGTACGGCATAATCTGGGCCTTGGCGTACTGTCTTTGCGATGTGTGACAGAATATGTAGAAAAAGGCGACGTTATCATCCTGCCTTTAAAAGAAGTCTCGATGAAGCGCTTTTTTTACCTCTGCCACAATCAATGCCACCCCATTACTTCCCAGATGAAAGATTTCGCCAGTGTCGTCACAGCAATGGCAGAAAAAGACAAGCTTTCCATCCCAAATTGCTGATAAACAGCCAGCCGGCGGCCAGGGCAAAGACTCACACATCCGTCCGGATTGCAAAATCTCATCTGACCATCGGCTGAATAAATATGCTGCTGAATTTAACCGAAATATTCTTTTATCATACTGCAGGTAAACTCCACATCCTCTGTGGTATGCGCATCTGACAGAAACATCGCTTCAAACTGGGAAGGTGCCACATAAATCCCCCGATCCAGAAGATACCCAAAATACTCTGCGTACCGCGCCGTATCCGATGATACCGCCGTTTTATAATCTCTTACCTGTGCAGAAGTAAAAAAGACGCCCAGCAGAGAGCCGATTTGATTCACACATACCGCATCGCCTGCCGCTTCTCTGACTGCATCTGCAATTCGTTCCGCGTTCGCCGCCAGCCTCTGATAAATTCCTGTATCTTCCTTTAAAATCCGAAGCGTTTCAATCCCTGCCGCTGTGGCAATTGGATTGCCGGATAACGTTCCTGCCTGGTATACTGTCCCCACCGGAGAAACCATATCCATTATCTCTTTTTTTCCGCCATAAGCGCCAATCGGCATACCCCCTCCGACGATTTTTCCAAGGGTCGTTAAATCCGGCTGCACCTGATAATATTCCTGTGCGCCGCCTAATGCCAGACGAAAACCGGTAATCACTTCATCAAAAATCAAAAGCGCCCCATATTTTGCTGTAATCTCCCGCAAAAACTCTAAAAAGCCGTCTTCCGGCAGCACAACTCCCATATTGGCGGCCACCGGTTCTACAATAACAGCCGCAATATCCCCAGGATTTGCCTGAAATAACGCTTCCACGGACGCTTTGTCATTATACAATGCCACCAGCGTATTTCTGGTATAATCGGAAGGAACACCGGCGCTGTCCGGTACCGATGTTGTCAGTGCGGCAGAACCTGCCTTTACCAGAAGACCGTCCGAATGGCCATGATAGCAGCCTTTAAATTTCACAATTTTATCCCGCTTTGTATAGCCTCTGGCCACACGAATCGCGCTCATCACCGCTTCCGTACCGGAGCTGACCAGACGGCTCACTTCCATAGAAGGAACCAGTTCTGCTATCAGTTCCGCCAGTATCACCTCATTTTCTGTAGGTGCGCCATATGTCAGGCCATTTTGGCAGGCTTTCTGCACTTTTTCAATCACCGCCGGATGTGCATGTCCCAAAATCCCCGGTCCCCAGGAACAGACATAATCAATCATCTCATTTCCATCCACGTCCACAATTCTGTCCCCATGCGCAGATGCAATAAAACGGGGAATCCTCCCCACAGCTCCAAACGCCCGCACCGGACTGTTTACTCCGCCCGGAATATGGCGTTTCGCCGCTTCAAACAATTCCTTTGATTTTGTATCCATATAGAATTCCTTTCTTACTTCTTGCCTGTCTAAATACAATCCTCTAGAGCGTGTTTGAAAATTGCTTTCTGGAAGATGTGCGTCACAATTTGTGGGAGATTTGTGCCAAATGAGAGAGGCGTAGCGGGCTACGTTGACCGAATTTGGCGCAAATATCACGCAAAGTGGGGCGTGCAGATGGCGGAAATGAATTTTCAAACACGCTCTAGCCAGTGAGCCACATCCAATGCATGATACGTGATAATCATATTTGCCCCGGCACGTTTTAACCCTGTCAGCAATTCCAGTACGATCTTTTTCTCATCAATCCAGCCATTGGCAGCCGCAGCTTTTACCATGGCATATTCACCGCTTACATTGTAGGCGGCAACCGGAATATTATAATTTTGTGAAATACTCCGGATAATGTCCATATATGCCATGGCGGGCTTGGCAATAATAATATCTGCGCCTTCGAGAATATCCTCTTCCACTTCCCGCAAAGCCTCCCGTCCGTTGGCCGGGTCCATCTGATAGGTTTTGCGATCTCCAAATCCTGGCGCGGAATGGGCTGCTTCCCGGAACGGGCCATAAAAAGCGGAAGCAAATTTAGCGCTGTAAGCCATAATCGGGATATGGGAAAAACCGTTTTCATCCAAAGCGCTGCGTATCGCACCCACACGTTTATCCATCATATCACTTGGCGCAACAATATCCGCCCCGGCCTTTGCATAGCTTACCGCAGTTTTCGCAAGCAGCGGCAGCGTCTCATCATTTAAAACAATCCCGTCTTTGATCAGGCCGCAGTGACCGTGGGAAGTATACTCACAAAGGCAGACATCTGCAATGACAACCAGCTCTTTGTATGCTTCTTCTGATTTGATAAAACGGATGGCAGTCTGTACAATACCCTGATCGTCATAGGCGCCGCTGCCTATCTCATCTTTCTGCTCTGGTATGCCAAATAAAAGAATTGCTGCAATTCCTGCTTCGATTACCCGATCCAACTCTTCGGAAAGACGATCCATAGAGTACTGACAGATCCCAGGCATGGAATCCACCGGACTGCAGATATTCTCCCCTTCAATTATAAAAACCGGATAAATCAGTTCATCGGTCCGAAGATGCGTTTCACGCACCATGTTCCGCAGAGCCTGACTCGCTCTTAATCTTCTCATTCTATCCATTCTGCTCTTCCTGTTAGTTCCTTTCTACGATTTTTTGTATCTCTCCTTCTGAAGGGATTTTCTCTGTTTCTAATCCCAGCTGCAAAAGTTCCTGATAGATTTTCTTTCTCTGCGCCTCTGTTTCTGTTATCTCTTTCATCCGGTCCCTTAGCGAGCCAAGACAGGCCGCCAATCTGCCCAGATGACGGGTCAGCACAGGGCGTATCTGTTCTTTTAAATATTGGGTAATTACCGGGCTCTGACCGCCGCTGGAAAAAGCCGCTATCACTTCCCCTTCTTTTAGATATGCCGGAAAAATAAAGGTACAATCTTCGATCTGATCCACCGCATTTACCGGAATCTTCCGCTTCCTGCAGGCCATACTGATTCTATGGTTTAATTCTTTGTCATCTGTTGCCGCTACCACCAGCTCCTGTCCATCCAAATCATCTGGCGCAAACAATTTTTCCCGACATAAAATACCTTCTGTCTCTTTTATATCCGGCAGGATAGCAGGAGCAATTACCGTAATATGCGCCCCAAAGTCTTTCAGCGTCTCCACCTTTCGCAGAGCCACCCTGCCGCCGCCCGCTATCAGGCAGGGCTTATCCTGTAAGTCAACGAACATGGGGAAATATGACATATGTATTCTCCTTTGCAACGTTCTGATTCATCGTCTTTTCGTAATATACTGCATTCAAATTGCAGTATACTGTAATCTGTCATCTGATAGATGCCAGAATAAGTCGCTTCCACTGCCTCTTCCTACCATATACCGGAATAAAAATAAAAACGAAACTCGCCGCCAGTTCCCTGCGGATCCTCAAGTTTCGTTCCAAAATAAAAAGTCGGGGTAACAGGATTCGAACCTGCGACCTCACGGCCCCCAGCCGTGCGCTCTGACCAAACTGAGCCATACCCCGCTGACCTCCATTATAACACATATCGAAAAAAATGAAAGACCCTATTTTACTTTTTATTCATTTTCTGTAACAAGTGGTTACAGTTCACGGCCTAACCCGGCCGCAAACTGTAACGCATCCAGCCCATTCC
>CAJUPF010000106.1 GCA_910588565.1 uncultured Lachnospiraceae bacterium | reverse complement strand
GGATTTACACTGACTGCATTTTTGACAGGGGCAGTATTCGGCTGCTTCTTTCGGAAGAAAGTGACCCTGACCAATACGATACTTTCCGTATTGGCTGTACAGGGAATCATCAGTCAGGTTATGAATACATACTGGATTTCATTTTTATATGGAAGCCCGTTTGGACCGCTGTTTCTCACCAGAATCGGCCAGACAGCAGTGATGTGCGTTGTACAGGCAGTATGCATTCTTCTGATAGCAGAAAAACTGATTCCTGTATTGAAAAAATTGGAAAGTCTGTAAAAGGCTAAAAGACGGAGAAGAATTATGTAATGAATCAATAAAACTGTCAGCGCAGGCAGTCTAAAAAGGGGAGATATGACAAAAAGTTGTATCTCCCTTTAAGTTGTCCAAAGATAAGCATTGTGGAAAAATCCGCAATATTTGCATCTTGGTAAGGAGAAAATATATCTTGGTTATAAGGGTGTTTCTTTTGGCGAAAGGCTATGCTATAACATTGAAAGAGGGTGACAAAATGAAAATAAAGACAGAACAGGATTCGTCCTGCAAAGAAATAGAAGTAATAATTAAATATCCCCAAAAGGACAAACAAGTTGATCGCATTATAGATTTTTTACAGTCATTTGATATGCAAATAAAATGTGTGGGTAATAATGCCGGGCAAATGATAAATATTTTAGATATTTACTACATAGAAAGCGTTGACAAAAAGACGTTTGTATATCTTGAAAATGCAGTGTACCGTACAGATTTTCGGTTGTATCAGCTAAAAGATAAATTGAAATCATACGGTTTTGTGCAAATCAGTAAATCATGTATCTTAAACATCAATACATTGGAACGTATCAGGCCTCTTTTCAATAGCAGAATGGAAGCAACTTTGAAAAATGGTGAAAAAGTCAATATCAATCGCAATTATTTAAATGGAGTAAAAAATGCATTGGAAGGAGATAAAGAAGTATGAAAAAGATTATTGTAAATATTTTGGCTACAACAGGAATTTCCCTACTGATGCTTTCGGTCGTTGCGCTGTTTTTTCATGCAAGTAGTATTTATCTGGAAACAGTGTTTCAGGCTTTTTATATAAACATCATTACTCATTTAGGAATCATGATTATTCAAAAATTGGAATTCAGGCTTATTTTTACAGAAATAATGCTGGAAATCATATTTATAGTGTGCGAACTTCTTGTGTTTGGGAGATTGTTTCAATGGTTTACAAGTTTATCATTTTTACTGCTTGTTTTTATGGGAGTTGTAATATATATTATTTCACATTTTTTTAATTTGTTAGAAATGAAACAAGAAGCAAAAGAAATCAATTTGCTTATTAAGAATCAAAATAAAAAACAAGACTAAGAACAGTAACTGCCAAAACGATTCAGAGGAAAAGAGAAATGGAAAAAAGAAGAACAATGCGTATTATCAGCATGATGTTTATTTTGTTAATGGTTATTCGCGTGATAGAAATTATTTTTGTAAAAACCGACCAAACATGGATTGGTGAAAATATATTGCATAAAATCTGCTGCATTTTGCTGATATGGATTGCGTTGGATATGCTTGGAATTCATTGGAGTGATTTAGGGTTTTCAAAAAAAGGGGTATCTGCTGGTTTGAAATACGGTCTTACTCTTGGCATAAGTACTTTTTTTCTTTCTTATGCTGCAGAATTTGCCGCGTTATTTGCAATGGGGAAACATCCGTCTTTGCGATTTTATATTACAAATTTTTCACTTACACAGGCACACTCAAATGGAAGTTCCCTGGCGGCAGCGGTAGTGTGCATTATTGGCAACATCGTAAATGTCTATGCAGAAGAAGGATTGTTTCGAGGACTGTTTTGTAAAATTGGCATACCATGCTATTCTCAAAAGTCAACGAATATAATACAGGCTCTGCTTTTTGGAATATGGCATATTACTAATGTAATAAATCCTCTGATTGACGGTTCTATGAATGCCGCTATGGCTGTTTTTATGGGCATAGGATATATACTATTGTCTGGAATTTTAGCTTATGAATGGGGGATGTGTGCAGCATTGTCTGGAACGCTTTGGATAGGTGCATCAGAACATTTATTTAACAATTTCATAAGCAATTCCTTACATACGGTGACAGAAACAGGTGCGGATGAATTAATGGTAATTAGGATAACCTTATCAAATATTTTATCATTGCTGTTTGTTTTGGTTATTTCTAAAAAAATATATAACAAATGCCGTAATGCAAATATTAATATGGAAAGCTAACTTGATATTTAGCGAAGCTTGTGCTATTGTAATCAGCGTTTTGTTTTACATTTTGTTAAAAAAATAGGACTTCCTATTTTTATCATTATGTTGTATAATAGAATTTACTTTTCACACCCGCATTGTCTGCTTTGCTGCACGGCGGCAGATGATGCCTGTTTAGCCCGGAAGAATTTGCTTTGTCCATATATAAGCTTTGCTTGTTTGCGGCCGGTATCGTACCAGCCCGCCAAATCTCTGCAGGCGGCTTTGAACATGGCGGATTCGCTGCATTTTACACCAGATAGCATAAGGTTCTTATGAACGGCGGAAGTGGCTGTGAAATGTAACCAGATTAGGAAACTCATATATATGAACTATCGTTTGTCATATCGACAGGAATTCCTTAAAAGATATCATACAGGAACCGCTGCGCGAAAGACGCGCTTTTTATCGAGAATTGCTGCACAATTTCCGATAAGTTTATATTAGGAACAGGAGAAAGGAAAAGAATGAGAGAAAAATATGAAAGTCTGTCAGTGACTGTATTAAAGGATCTGGCAAAAGCAAGAGGATTAAAACATCTGTCTGGCTTAAAAAAGAGTGAACTGGTAGAGCGGATGCTGATGGAAGATGAAAAAGAGGCAGACAAAAAAGAAGAGGAAGCAAGGGTAAAGCCGCAGGAGCAGGAAGAAAAAGCTTCCCAGGGAACCGTTACAGGCCATACGCCTGCAGAGAAAGCGCCTGCACAGGATGGCCCTTCCAATGCCTCTACAAGAGAAGAGCTGGACAGTGGAATCACTGCAAATGGAATTTTAGAGGTTATGCCAGACGGTTACGGATTTATCCGGTGTGAAAACTACCTTCCAGGAGAACGTGACGTATATGTATCCCCGTCGCAGATCCGCAAATTCAATTTAAAGACGGGAGATATTATCAGCGGCAATACGCGTATTAAGACGCAGCAGGAGAAGTTCAGCGCATTGCTGTATGTCAATACAATCAACGGTATGCATCCGGGGATAGCGCAGCGCAGGAAGAATTTTGAAGATCTGACTCCGATTTTTCCAAATGAGCGAATCCGGTTAGAACAGCCCGGCGCATCGGTTGCAATGCGTATTGTTGATCTGGTATCGCCCATTGGAAAAGGGCAGCGAGGTATGATTGTTTCCCAGCCAAAAGCAGGTAAGACAACACTTTTAAAGCAGATTGCCAAAGCAGTTACCGGAGCGAATCCGGATATGCATCTGATTATACTTTTGATCGATGAGCGCCCGGAGGAAGTGACGGATATCAAAGAAGCGATTGAAGGCAAAAACGTCGAGGTTATCTATTCTACATTTGACGAACTGCCGGATCATCATAAGCGGGTATCGGAAATGGTAATTGAGCGTGGAAAAAGGTTGGTAGAGCACCGCAAAGATGTTGTGATTTTGTTAGACAGCATTACGCGTCTGGCAAGGGCGTATAACCTGACCGTTCCTCCAAGCGGGCGGACATTATCCGGCGGTCTGGACCCGGCGGCGCTTCATATGCCCAAACGTTTCTTTGGCGCAGCCAGAAATATGCGGGAGGGCGGCAGCCTTACGATACTTGCAACCGCCCTGGTAGATACCGGGAGTAAGATGGATGATGTGGTATTTGAAGAATTTAAGGGAACCGGCAATATGGAACTTGTATTAGACCGTAAACTTTCCGAGAAACGCGTATTTCCGGCGATTGATATTGTAAAATCAGGAACCCGCCGGGAAGATCTGCTGTTAGATCCGGAGGAGCAGGAAGCTGTGGATATTATGAGAAAAGCTTTTAACAGTTCCAAATCGGATGACGCGGTAGAATCCATATTAAATATGTTTGCCCGAACCAGAAATAACAGGGAATATATTCAAATGGTAAAGAAGACAAGATTTTTCTAAAATCGCTTGCATATCAGAGTATGGTGTGCTATACTGTAAAAGCTGTTTATCGGGATGTAAATAGGCAAGTTGAGTGAAAAATCGTGTAAAAACAGAATTATTACAAATATGAGAATAATATGAGAGGTGAAAACGATGAAAGAAGGAATCCATCCGGATTATTATCAGGCGACTGTGATATGCAACTGCGGCAATACATTTGTAACTGGTTCAACGAAGAAAGATATCCACGTTGAAATTTGTTCTAAGTGCCATCCGTTCTATACAGGACAGCAGAAAGCTGCGCAGGCCCGCGGACGTATTGACAAGTTTAACCGGAAATACGGCATTAGCCAGTAATATTGTTATGGCAAGGTTGAGGTTCGTGTAATCTCAACCTTTTTATTTCATGCGGAGGTAAAGATGAAATATTCAGGAATTGGCGGACAGGCGGTTATGGAAGGCGTTATGATGAAAAATGGCAGCAAATATGCCGTTGCAGTCCGCAAGCCGGATCAGGAGATTATTGTAGAAACCTCTGAGTATCAGGGAATAATTAAAAAGGAATGTATCAGAAACCTGCCAGTTGCCAGAGGCGTATTCAGTTTTGCAGAATCGCTGACACTGGGAATGAAGACATTGACATTTTCCGCTTCTTTCTTTGAAGAAGAGGATTCCTCTGCGCAGTCTGCCAGGGATCAGAAAAAAGAAGAGGCTTTTATGGGAATCGCTGTGGTTCTTGCCGTTGTGCTGGCGGTAGGGCTTTTTATGATACTGCCGTATGGTCTCTCCCTTTTATTCCGGAGGCTTATTGCTTCACAGTGGATTGTAGCACTGTTAGAAGGCGTGTTCCGGCTGCTGATTTTTGTAGGATATGTGGCGGGGATATCGCTTATGTCAGATATCAAACGCGTATATATGTATCATGGCGCAGAGCATAAATGCATTAACTGTATCGAACATGGCTATGACTTAACAGTGGAAAATGTCAGAAAAAGTTCCCGCCTGCATAAACGCTGCGGAACCAGCTTTTTGTTGATTGTTATGCTGATAAGTATTCTGTTTTTTATGTTGATACAGGTAGAATCGCCGATTATGCGCCTGGTTCTGAGACTGGTTTTAATCCCTGTTATCGCGGGGGTATCTTATGAATTTATCCGGCTGGCTGGACGAACAGACAATGTGCTGGTGAATATCCTGAGCAAACCTGGCCTCTGGCTGCAGGGCATTACGACAAAAGAACCAGAAGACGATATGATTGAAGTTGCAATTGCGTCCGTGGAAGCCGTTTTTGACTGGAGAGCATATATCCGTGAAAATTTTGCGGATCGCAAGAGGGAAGATTGCGTATGACATATCGGGAATTGATGGGGAAAGGTGAAGCATTTCTGAAAAAAGCTGGCATTGCCGATGCAAGGGAGGATGCATGGCTTTTGCTCGCTATGGTATGCAAGATTGACAGGAATTTTTATTATATGCATATGAATGAGGAATTGCCGGAGCCGGCACAGGCGGAATATACTTCTGTATTGCAGAAACGTGCAAAGCGGATACCGCTGCAGCATATGACCGGGGAGCAGGAATTTATGGGACTTCGTTTTCTTGTAAATTCCGATGTGCTGATTCCAAGGCAGGATACGGAGATTCTGGTGGAAGAAGCAATAAAAAAAATCAGGCCTGGAATGGATGTGCTGGATGTATGCACCGGTTCTGGCTGTATTATCATCAGCATTGCAAAGAATATATCCGGGATTCGCGCGGCAGCGCTGGATATTTCCAGGGAAGCGTTGCTTGTGGCCAAGAACAATGCAAAGCTGCATGGGGTATCCATTGAGTTTTTGGAAAGTGATCTGTTTGCAGAAATTCATGGAACGTATGATGTTATTATTTCTAATCCGCCTTATATTCCAACAGATGAGATAGATACTCTTATGCCGGAAGTACGGGAGTTTGAACCGCATCTGGCTTTAGACGGAAGCCAAGACGGATTGCTTTTTTACAGGAGAATCCTGGACGAAGCTCAATATCATTTAAAACCTGGCGGGCATCTGTTGTTTGAAATCGGCTGTGACCAGGGGCAGGCAGTCTGCGGGCTGCTAAAACAGGCAGGGTACAGCGAAATTGCAGTGGCAAAAGATCTGGCGGGTCTTGACCGGGTGGTTATGGGAACCTTGCTTTAAGTTATTGACGTTGGTTCAGGCAGCAGAATAATAAATAACAATCATAGGAAAAAAGAAAGGAAGGATAGTTATGTTTGACAGATTAGAAGATCTGGTACTGCGTTTAGAAGAAATCTTAAACCAGCTGAGTGAGCCGGATGTGGTTTCTGACACAGAGCGGTTCCGCAGTTTAATGAAAGAACAAAGCGAGCTGACTCCGATTGTGGAAGCTTATAAGGAATACAAGCAGAATAAGCAGAATATTGAAGAATCTTTGATGATTCTGGAAGAAGAACATGATGAGGAAATGCGGGAACTGGCCAAAGAAGAGTTAAACGCTTCCAAGGCAAATGTAGAAGAACTGGAAGGAAAACTTAAGATTCTGCTGCTTCCCAAAGATCCAAATGACGATAAAAATGTAATTGTAGAAATCCGTGCCGGAGCCGGCGGAGATGAAGCGGCGCTGTTTGCGGCAGAGATTTACCGTATGTATGTGCATTATGCGGAGGGCAGGCGCTGGAAGATCGAGACAATGGAATGTGAAGAAATCGGGATCGGCGGTATGAAAAGCGTTACATTTATGATAACCGGACAGGGTGCGTATTCCGTTATGAAATATGAATCCGGCGTACACCGGGTACAGCGTGTACCAGAGACAGAGTCCGGCGGGCGCATCCATACATCTACGATCAGTGTAGCGGTTATGCCGGAAGCGGAAGAAGTTGAAGTGGAAATTGATGAAAAAGACATTCGTATTGATGTTATGCGCGCTTCCGGAAATGGCGGCCAGTGTGTCAATACCACAGATTCCGCAGTCCGTCTAACGCACAATCCAACAGGAATCGTAATATACAGCCAGACGGAAAAATCCCAGCTGCAGAATAAGGCGAAAGCGTTTGCTCTGCTGCGCGCGAAATTATACGATATCGAGTGCCAGAAAGCCCATGACGCAGAAGCGGAGGCCAGAAGGAGCCAGATTGGCACAGGCGATCGTTCCGAAAAAATTCGTACCTACAATTTCCCGCAGGGCCGGGTGACAGATCACCGGATCGGGCTGACGCTTTATAAACTGGATAAAATTATGGACGGGGATATCCAGGAAATCATCGACGCCTGCCTGGCGGCGGATCAGGCGGCTAAGCTGAGTAAGCTGAATGAGTAAGCAATGTTTTAGAGATAGGATATAAACTTGAACAAGTACAGGATTTCTTGCTATTTTCGTTTAAATTGCCATTGGATGAAAGACATACTATGCAAAATTCTAGATTTACAAAAGCGATAGAATGTTTAGTTCCATACAGTATATCCGATCAAATTGTATCAAAAAAGAAAAAAAGATACGATATTGTATCGAAAGTTAATTATAATGAAAATTGCGAAAAGGATGATATAAAGCATATTGCTGAGAAAATAGTTTCGGAGTTTTTTGATCAAATATGTAGACCACACAACGCATTGTGATTAGTCCAAGACGGAAAGGAAATTATATGATATATACAGACGAACAACTTAAAGAAAAATCAATGATATGATAGAAAAATTTGAAGATGAAGTTGTTGAGTTTAAGGAAGCAAGAACAA
>CAJUPF010000105.1 GCA_910588565.1 uncultured Lachnospiraceae bacterium | reverse complement strand
TATCTGAGAAAATTTTGAAAGAATGTTTGGATGAATTAAGAAAAAAGAGATTGGATGCTCCGCATAATGCGTCATATAAAAGTTATCTGAGTTTGTGTTATGCCGCTTCCGGCAATTGGATGCGGCAAGACAGTAATTATTCGGATTCCGAATATAAGGATAATGAATACCGAACCAGAACGATTATTTTGGATTTGGAAAATCAATTAAGAGAGGAAATTTTAAATTCAACCGTTAAAGATGACACAAAGGCAAATGTTTTTGAAGTAAATAGAAACCGCGGAAACTCGATAACGTTTGGACAAAGCAGACTACAACGTTTGAGTTTTGAATTTATTTTAATGTTGGATATGCTTTGCCTTTCAATATTTACAGATCAAAGTATTTTATTGCCAACTGCTATGGAGAAAATTTTACACACAAGTAATAATACATATTGGAAGTTTTCCTTTATGGTTCGATCAAATAATAAAGATGTTATTGAAAGAATTTTGTCAAGGCGTGGTATTGCAATTTATGAGTTGGAAGAAATGCAATTTCTGTACCGTAATATATGGAATTGTGTTCAGAAAACAAAATATAAAAATTTTGAATACCGTCATTCATTTTTGAGTTTCAACAATGCATTAGATGTTTTATCCAGAATGGCAGTTTATTTAGATGATACAAAAATTATTGAACTAATTAAATTTATTGTTGGAATTAATCAT
The DNA here is from genome assembly GCA_910588565.1 of uncultured Lachnospiraceae bacterium. GTDB lineage: Bacteria > Bacillota > Clostridia > Lachnospirales > Lachnospiraceae > Roseburia_B. Next base: position 7,191 of record CAJUPF010000105.1, on the reverse strand, counting down.
AATGATAATGAACAGTATATGTCTAATATAAGCAATATTCTTCAAAGATTATCAACTAGGTTTAATGATTCAATTGCTGCTGAACTAAAAGATGAATTATTTGCAGTTGATAAAAGTAAATTATGTTTAGCATCTTATTTTAATGACGTAAACATTATGTTGGACGATAATGTTGAATGTTATTCCAATGCAATTGAATTGGTTAAGAGTAATGATATTGAAAAGCATGACAATGGAATTGCGCAATTACTAATTTTATGGAGAAATTCAAAAAACGAAAAATTCAGTAAGCAAATTGAAGAGGCTATTTGGAAAAAAGAAACTAACATATTACCAGGAACGAAAAAATTTAATGTTGTAATATGGGAAGAATTACCGTATCCTACAGAAGTAAATTTTGCAGATTTGTATAAGGATTATATATTAGGTGGATTGTCTAACGGGTATACTTAATGCGGTTGCAGATAGAATTAATAAGATTAAGAATGATAGCGGAATAGAGATTGGGGGATTTGATACGGAAAAATTTATTCTGTGTTATAATTTGTTACAAGTTTTTCTTTCCCTTATTTTTGCCCTTATGAGAGTTCGTAACATGAGGGAAAAGGATATAACACAAGGGAAAGTCTAAGGGCAAACTCACTTGCTATAAATTTAGTGTTTTCAAGGGTTTGCGGACTTTTTGAAGATAAGATATAACAGTTAATAAATGTTATAAAAAGTGTCTTATCAGAATTCAGATTTGTCGGGAAGTTGCAAAGAACGAAAAATCGGAAGTTATTGGAGATAAAATTATGGATAGACAGGTTATTCATATATATGGCGCATCTGGTTCAGGAACTTCTACTATAGGTAAGTTTATTAGTAATAAGCTGGGATATTTTTTTATGGATACGGATGACTATTTTTGGGAATCGACAAATCCTCCCTATACAATTAAAAGAAATGTTTCTGATAGGATTGCCTTAATGAGAAAAGATATTGCGAAATATAACAGGGTAGTTATTTCTGGTTCACTTGTTGATTGGGGTGATGAGCTAATACCTTTATTTACATTAGCTGTTCGTGTAGAAACAGATACTGCAATACGAATCGACAGGTTGAAAAGAAGAGAACGTGAGCATTTTGGAAACAGAATTGATCTTGGTGGAGATATGTACGAAAACCACCAGGTATTTATTAAATGGGCAGCTTCTTACGATAGCGGTGGTTTAGATATGAGAAGCAGGTCGAAACATGATGAATGGCAAAAACTATTGCAGTGCCATCAGATTTTATTGGACGGAAGTTTACCCGTGGAGAAAAACTTTGAAATCGTGCGGCAAAATCTATAAATTCCGATTGGGAGGGGAGCTGCTTAGAGCAAAAGCCGGAAGCTGACGGTAAGATAATGCTTTCCTGGGCTTGGCAAAAGGATATTTGAACTTTATATAGAAAAGCATCAAATTGTATGAGAGCAAGGTCATTTATGTTTTATTACAGGGACAAAATAGGGATTGGATGGGAGGTGTAGTAAATTGGTAAAGAAAATACTTGTTATTTTAGCTTTGGTAATGATATTATTTACTGGCTGCAGTGGAAAAAACAATGGAGGAAATATTAGTAATGTTCAAATTCCCGATTGGAAGCCGTCTGAACTATTTTCGGACGATGACATAGAGGCGGCATATCAAACGATAAAAGATTATTTTAGCAGCGAATTTGGCGGTTGTACACTAACGATGCTTTATTATCCAGGAGACGCCTGTGCCGATGAATTTAATGAATGGGCCAAACAATATGATGCTGATGAAGCAATTGTAATTGAATCATCTTTTGACGTGGATGCATCAGGTGGAGATGGTTCGCTGAATCCTGATTCAACATATGATGATTGGAAGTGGATTCTTATTCGGAATAATGGCGGAGATTGGGAACATGCAGACCACGGGTATTAAACCGGTGCAGAGAATGAAAAATCAGAAATTTATGAGGCAGGCGCAGATTATGGATAAAGAACGATTTGAAAAACAGATTAATTTTATTTTGGAGGCTGATAAAGAAAAAAGCATTTTGCGGCAAACTCATTTGAGCGGGCATGGGCGGCGGGAGAATGACGCCGAACATGCATGGCATATGGCGTTGATGATTTATTTGCTAAAAGAGTATTCCAACGATGAAATTGATGTCGAAAAAGCTATGATGATGGCTTTGATACATGATATTGTTGAAATTGACGCGGGAGATACATACGCTTATGATGTAGAAGGATTAAAAACGCAGGAAGAGCGGGAGAAAAGGGCGGCTGAACGTATTTTCGGGTTGCTTCCAGATGACCAAAAGGATAAATTAAAAGGGTTATTTGAAGAATTTGAAGCCTATGAGACTCCAGAAGCCAGATTTGTCCATGCAATAGATAATTTTCAGCCGCTATTACTGAATAATTCAAATGATGGCGGTGATTGGAAGGAACATAGCGTTACAAAGTCTCAGGTAATGCAACGGCAAAGTAAAACAGAATTAGGCTCTAAAGAAATTTGGAAATGTACAGAAAAAATCATTGAGGAAAATATTAGCAGGGGAAATATTGAAAACAAATAAGAACTCGGCACTATAAATTCTATTTATCTGGAGTTGGGGCGTTATTATGGAGGAATTGTTGGTTGATGCGATTTTGCTTTAAGGAAAATAATAATGAAACACCCTCCGGGTATCCCTGGTGCCCGGAAGAACGGGCAATAGTAATGAAATACCCTCCGGGTATCCCTGGATGCCCGGAAGAACGGGCAATAATAATGAAAGGAATCGAAACATGGCGGTAAAGAATGAGTATGATGCGGGCAGTATTGCGGTGCTGGAAGGTTTAGAGGCGGTGCGGAAGCGGCCGGGAATGTATATTGGGAGCGTTTCCAGGAAGGGCCTGAATCATTTAATATATGAAATTGTAGATAATGCAGTGGACGAGCATCTGGCGGGATTTTGCGACAGAGTTGAGGTGATCTTGAAAAAAGACGGTTCCTGTACGGTATCGGATAATGGACGCGGGATACCGGTTGGAATGCACGCGAAGGGAGTCTCTGCGGCGCGGGTTGTTTTTTCTACGCTTCATGCCGGGGGCAAGTTCGACAATTCGGCTTATAAGACCAGCGGCGGACTTCATGGCGTGGGGTCTTCGGTTGTAAATGCGCTTTCTGCCTGGATGGAAGTGGAAATCAGCCGGGAGGGGTTTGTCCACAGGGATCGGTATGAGCGGGGAGTTGCGACGGTGGAACTGGAAAACGGGCTGCTTCCAAAGGCCGGAAAAACCAGAAAAACCGGGACGAAGATAACGTTTTTGCCGGATGATGAAATTTTTGAAAAAACAAGATTTAAAGGCGAAGAAGTAAAGAGCAGGCTGCATGAGACAGCTTATCTGAACCCGGAGCTGACGATTGTCTATGAGGACAGGCGCGGCGAAGAAACAGAACATATAGAATACCATGAGCCGGAAGGCATCGTAGGATTTGTCCGGGATTTGAATAAAAAAGCGGAAGTGATCTGCGATGTGGTTTATTTTAAGGGGGAAACGGAAGGTATTACGGTCGAAGCGGCATTTCAGTATACAAATGAATTTCATGAAAATGTGCTTGGTTTCTGCAATAATATTTACAATGCAGAAGGCGGCGCGCATCTGACTGGTTTTAAGACGACATTTACGACGGTGATTAACCAGTACGCAAGGGAACTTGGAATTTTAAAGGAAAAAGACGCCAATTTTACCGGAACAGATATCAGAAACGGCATGACGGCTGTGATTTCGATCAAACATCCGGACCCCAGGTTTGAGGGACAGACCAAGACCAAGCTGGACAATCAGGATGCGGCAAGGGCGACAGGAAAAATTACCGGGGATGAGATTCAGCTTTATTTTGATAAAAATCTGGAGCAGTTAAAAGCAGTGATTGGCTGTGCGGAAAAAGCGGCGAAGATACGCAGGGCGGAAGAAAAAGCAAAGACAAATCTTCTGACAAAGCAGAAATATTCCTTTGATTCCAATGGGAAACTGGCAAATTGTGAGAGCCGGGATGCTTCTGTCTGCGAGATTTTTATTGTGGAGGGAGATTCTGCGGGCGGATCTGCCAAGACTGCCAGGGATCGGAATTTTCAGGCGATCCTGCCGATTCGGGGAAAGATTTTAAATGTGGAAAAAGCGAGTATTGACAAGATTCTGGCCAATGCGGAGATTAAGACCATGATCAATGCGTTTGGCTGCGGATTTTCAGAAGGGTTTGGAAATGACTTTGATATTTCCAGGCTTAGGTATGATAAGATTATTATTATGGCGGATGCGGATGTGGACGGCGCGCATATTTCGACGCTGCTTTTGACCTTGTTTTATCGTTTTATGCCGGAGCTGATTTTTGAAGGGCATGTGTATCTTGCAATGCCGCCGTTATATAAAGCGATTCCTTCCAGAGGAGAAGAAGAGTATCTCTATGATGATGCGGCTCTGGAAAAATACCGGAAGCGGCATAAGGGAAGTTTTACATTGCAGCGGTATAAGGGACTTGGAGAAATGGACGCGCAGCAGCTGTGGGAAACGACGCTGGATCCGAAGACCAGGATTTTAAAACGGGTGGAGATTGAGGATGCCAGAATGGCTTCTGATGTAACGGAAATGCTGATGGGGACGGATGTTCCTCCCAGGAAGGCGTTTATTTATGAACATGCCCAGGATGCGCAGCTGGATATATAATAAGGTTTGGCACCAGAGGCTTTGGTAAAGAGATAGAAAGGATTCGCAGAATAATGAGTGAAACAGAACAGATTGTCCGGACGGAATATTCGGAGATTATGCAAAAGTCTTATATCGATTACGCAATGAGCGTGATTGTTGCAAGGGCGCTGCCGGATGTGCGGGACGGGCTGAAACCAGTGCAGAGAAGAACGTTATATGATATGTATGAGCTTGGCATCCGTTATGACAGGCCTTACCGGAAATGTGCCCGTATTGTGGGAGATACGATGGGAAAATATCATCCGCATGGGGACAGTTCCATTTATGAAGCGCTGGTTGTAATGGCCCAGGAATTTAAAAAGGGCATGCCTTTGGTGGACGGGCATGGTAATTTTGGTTCCATCGAAGGCGATGGCGCGGCAGCCATGCGATATACGGAAGCGAGGCTTAAGAAGATTACACAGGAGGCTTATCTGGCGGATCTGGATAAAAATGTAGTGGATTTTGGGCCAAATTTTGATGAAACGGAACGGGAACCCCTTGTGCTTCCGGTGAAGGTGCCGAATATTCTGATTAATGGCGCGGAAGGCATTGCAGTGGGGATGGCGACCAGCATTCCGCCCCATAATTTCGCAGAAGTGATCGAGGGCGTCAAAGCCTATATGAAAAATCCGGATATCAATACGCAGCAGATGATGGAATATATCAAAGGGCCGGATTTTCCTACGGGAGGAATTGTAGTCAATAAAAATGATCTGCTGCAGATTTATGCTACCGGAACTGGTAAGATAAAACTGCGCGGTAAGGTAGAAATTGAAAAGGGCAAAGGCGGCAGAGATAAAATTGTCATTACAGAAATTCCGTATACGATGATTGGCGCGGGCATTGGTAAATTTTTAAATGATGTGTACAATCTGGCGGAGACGAAAAAGACGACGGATATTGTCGATATTTCCAACCAGTCTTCCAAAGAGGGCATCCGTATTGTGATCGAATTAAAGCGGGGAGCGGATGCGGAACGGCTCTGCAATTTACTGTATAAGAAGACGAGGCTTGAGGATACATTTGGGGTCAATATGCTTGCGGTGGCAGAGGGCAGGCCGGAGACAATGGGAATTGTGCCGATGATTCGCCATCATGTGAATTTTCAGTATGAACTTGCCACCAGAAAATACAAGACGCTGCTGCAAAAGGAGCTTGAGAAAAAGGAAGTGCAGGAAGGATTAATCAAAGCCTGCGATGTCATTGATCTGATTATAGAGATTCTGCGGGGGAGTAAACATATCAAAGAGGCAAAGGCATGTCTGGTAGAAGGAAAGACGGGAAATATCCGTTTTAAAAAAGAATCTTCCAGAGCACAGGCTGCAAAACTTCGTTTTACAGAGCGGCAGGCGTCCGCAATTCTGGAAATGCGGCTGTACAAACTGATTGGCCTGGAGATAGAAGCTCTGTTAAAGGATCATGAAGAGACACTGAAACATATAGAACAGTACGAAGGGATTTTGGCCAGCCGCTTGGCAATGGCAAAGGTGATTATCCGGGAACTGAACGCGTTTAAAAAAGAATACGCAAAGCCCCGCAAAACGGCAATTGAAAATGGCAGGGAGATTATTCTCGAAGAGCCGCAGATGGAAGAGCTGGATATTGTCGTTCTGTTAGATCGGTTTGGCTATGCCAGAAGCATTGATCTTTCGACATATGAACGGAACAAAGAAGCGGCGGACAGTGAAAATAAGCATGTGATTTTCTGCAAAAATACAGATAAACTCGGGATTTTTACCAATCGGGGGCAGATGCATCTGCTGAAGGCAGCCGATCTCCCGTATGGAAAATTCCGGGATAAGGGTCAGCCGGTAGATAATCTAAGCAATTATGACAGCAGCCAGGAAAACATGATTTTTGTAGCGGCTTTGGGAGAAATAAAACAGAAAAAGCTTTTATTTGCAACAAAAACAGGTATGCTGAAGCTGGTAGGCGGCGGAGAGTTTGATGTGGCAAAGCGCACTACGGCGGCGACGAAATTGGGGGATGAGGATGAGGTTCTTAAAATCGGCCTGTATGAAGAAGAAATGCATGTGGTTTTGCAGTCGAAGAACGGGATGTTTCTTCGGATAGAAGCTTTAGGCATTCCGGAGAAGAAAAAAGGAGCCGTTGGCGTCCGGGGAATGAAATTAGCGGCGGAGGATGAACTGGAAGAAGTGTATCTGCTGCGGCCCGGTGAAACGATTAAGGTGCGGCGAAAGGACAAGGAATTGGAGCTGAACCGGCTGAGAGTCGGCAGCAGGGATACAAAGGGCGTAAAGCATAGTTAAGGGAGACGTATGGATTATACACAGGCAGTACAGTTCCATAAGGCCATAACGGCGAATGGAAGTATTCTCGGATTGGATAGTATCCGGGCCTTGATGCAGGAGCTGGGCGATATCTGGAAGGAACTGAAAATTGTGCATATTGCCGGAACAAATGGAAAAGGGTCGGTCTGCTGCTTTCTGGCG
>CAJUPF010000104.1 GCA_910588565.1 uncultured Lachnospiraceae bacterium | reverse complement strand
GAAAAAGGGAATTTCTGCTTAAAAAACGGAATTTCCCTAAAGTAAATGACATTGGGTGTGAAAAGTACCCCACCGAGTTACTATTCACGGTGCCCTGCACCCCGCTGCAGGGCATCCGGCCAATAAAGCAGTGGTTTCAAGCATCCAGCCCCTCGCCGAAGGCGACTTGGAATGGGCTGGATGCATTACAGTTTGCGGCCGGGTTAGGCCGTGAACTGTAACACCCCACCGACACATTGGTGAAATAAAAATAAATTTCCCTCTTTACCTTCTGAAATGAATATGTTATGATGGAACCCGTAAAGACGAAGAAAAGGAGCAGTACCTGTTTATTCGGATTCCAGAGAGCCATCGGCCGCTGTGAGATGGCAGATGAAAAACGGGGAACTCGCCTTGGAGTCGCTGTTTGAAATCTTAGTTCGGAAGTGCTGCGGGAATACACCTGGGTACGGAACAAACAGGAGAGTAGACGCAGCCGGAAGCCCGCCGTTATCCGGGGAAGGTATAAGGACCCATTGTCCCGTACCTGTAGAGTGCATGAGTAATCATGAATTAGAGTGGTACCGCGTAAGTATGTCTTACGTCTCTAAGTTTTTCCAATAGAGGCGCAGGGCTTTTTTTTATACAAGCAGAATGCTATTTTGTCATTTCCTGCTGTATGGTTAGCCCTTCGGGCAGGCTTTTTTCCGGAAAGCCGCCCCGCCTGACACAAACGGCAGCACACATTCCGGGAAGACAGAACAGAAAGAGAGGATTCGTCAATATGAAAGGATTTGAAAAGTACAGGAAAATGTATTTTATGCCGCCCACTGACTGCTATGACTGGGCCAGAAAGGATTCCGCAGACAAAGCGCCTATCTGGTGCAGCGTCGATTTAAGGGACGGCAATCAGGCTTTGATCGAGCCGATGAGCCTGGAGGAAAAAGTGAAATTTTATCAAATGTTAGTGGATATTGGGTTTAAACACATTGAAGTTGGTTTTCCGGCAGCTTCCGAGACAGAATACCAGTTTCTGCGCACCATTATTGAACGGAACATGATTCCTGAGGATGTAACCGTCCAGGTGCTGACCCAGGCCAGGGAGCATATTATTAAACGCACATTTGAAGCCATAGACGGAGCGCCAAATGTAATTGTACATGTATACAATTCCACCTCCGTTGCCCAGCGCGAACAGGTTTTTAAAAAGTCCAAAGAAGAAATTAAAAAAATTGCGGTTGACGGCGCAAAACTGGTCTATGAATTGTCTAAAAATGAAAAAGGCAATATTTCCTTTGAATATTCACCGGAAAGTTTTACCGGAACGGAAATGGAATATGCGCTTGAAGTGTGCAATGCTGTTTTAGATGTCTGGCAGCCGGTACCGGAACGCAAAGCCATTATTAACCTGCCTTCTACGGTGGAATATTCCATGCCGCATGTATTTGCAAGCCAGATTGAATATTTTCATAAAAATCTGAAATACCGAGACAGCGTACTGATTTCTTTACATCCCCACAATGACAGAGGATGCGGCATAAGCGACGCGGAGCTGGGTTTATTAGCGGGTGCGGACCGCATTGAAGGCACTTTGTTCGGCAATGGAGAACGAACTGGAAATGTAGATATTGTAACGCTTGCAATGAATATGTATTCTTTAGGCGTAGATCCGGAACTGAATTTCCACAATATGAAAGAAATCCGCAGAACATATGAAGAACTGACCAATATGCAGGTTTCCATGCGCCAGCCCTATGCCGGCGATCTGGTGTTTACCGCATTTTCCGGTTCTCATCAGGATGCAATTTCCAAAGGTATGTCATGCCACGACAGCGGCTGTGATCCTTACTGGACGGTTCCCTATCTTCCGATTGATCCAAAAGATGTCGGACGCACTTACGATTCCGACGTTATCCGCATTAACAGCCAGTCCGGCAAGGGCGGTGTAAGCTATGTATTAAAACAGGCCTATGGTATTTCTCTGCCGGATAAGATGAAAGAAGAATTTGGCTATCTGGTCAAAGACGTATCTGACAAAGAGCACCGTGAACTGGAACCGGAGCGGATTTACGATATTTTCAAGGAAACTTACCGGGATGTCGACTGCGCGTTCCATATTTCGGAATGCCATTTCAGGCAGCATAACGGAATGGAAGCCAGCATTACTATTTCCTGCGGCGATGAGACAAAGATTGTAACGGCATATGGAAACGGACGCCTGGACGCTGTCAGCAATGCCTTAAAACAGAATTTCAATATCACCTATGAACTGTCTGAATACACAGAACACGCGCTTTCAAGAGGTTCTTCTTCCAAAGCTCTAGCTTATGTAGGAATTACTGCGCATGATACCCTGATTTGGGGCGTCGGCATGGATGAAGATATTATCAAAGCTTCCATCAATGCTTTGACTGCAGCCATCAACCGGGCCGGAATCCGCAGCCTTGACCGGGCCATTGCCAAACCGCACTATGCAAAGCCCCGGACGCAAATGTAAAAGACAATCATAACACAGATACCTTCAACAAGGGAGATATGAGCATCCGTTTACCATATCTCCCTTGTATATTCCCCGCCAGAATCAATTCATTCCGGCAATCCCTGATTCCATTCAGGAATTTGAAAGAATCTGCTCAAATTTCAATTGCAGGTCATTCATCTGAAACTGTAACTGCTCCATTTGCACTTTATAACTGTCAATTTCTTCTTGCTGTTCATTTAATTGCCTTTTTTGCTCGCTTATTTGCTTCTTTTGACTATCAATTTCCTTTTTTTGACTATCAATTTCCTTTTTTTGACTATCAATTTCCTTTTTTTGATTATTAATTTGCTTCTTTTGATCTGCGATTTTCTCTTGCTGTTCATCAATTTCTTTTTGCTGTTCGTCTATCATATACCGTACCGTATTTCGATCCAGTATCCGCAATTCTTCCGAAAAAAACATATTCATCACTCCTTCCATGTTCCTGCATATTTGATACACGGTATTATACATGGCCTTAAACTCCGGAAATTTTGTAATAAGTTCAATCACTCTCTCTGGATTATCCTCGCAAAAAAACATCAGCCATGCTTCTAATGATGTTTCTATAGGTTTATTTTGCATTTCCCGGCGGAATATGTCAAGTGGAATCATAATGAACTCCTGCAATAAATCAAGCTGCAGGCCACTGGTAAACACCTGTCTGGAATGATGACGGTAAACCTGCGGCAGACCCTTAAATTCTTTGGGGCTTTTTTCATAAATTACAATCAGATAGACATTTTTTATATCTTTATAAGAAAAAGATTCTCCCTTATTCGCCCGAACTCTTTTATACTGGCGCAAAAGCATATCGGAAGAATAGCAGGCGCTCCGCTCCCCTGGAAATGCATATCCTATTTTCTGAATTTCCACATTAGCCAGTGCTCCGCCTTCTAACTCGACCACAATATCTGTAATCAGAAGGGAAGATTCCTCAGCAATTCTGGTGCTGTCATTTGGAATCACCTTCCAGATACGGACATTTTTTTCCAATACGGCAGACAGAAAAAACTCCAGCCGCTTTGCATCATATTCAGGATTCATAACCTCTTTAAAAAAGCCGTCATATAAAATTTTTACTCCTCGCGCACCACTGCAAAAATCAAGAAAATCTTCCTGATATCTGGAATCCCAAGCATGAAACATCTGCATTAAGTTCTCGTGCTTTTGCATCTCATGCCAAATTTCCTCCTTCTCTCTAATCAGCGGAAAATATGTTTTCAATTTGTTTGCCATAGGCAGTTTCCTCCCATTTAAAAATAAAAGTAAGTGAACTAAGCCCGATTCGGGCAGATAGAATTGTTGAAATATCCGGAATTTCCGGAACAATCTATGATTTGCAGGGATACCAAATCCCTGTCAGAGAACAATCTGAGTATAACATATACAGCCGGACTATACAATACAAAAAAAAGGGATCAGACTAATTCCGATCCCTTACGCGGTTCGATTACACTTCCACGCCAAAATGCTCAAACAAGATTTTCTCTGCTTCCGCATTCCACAGTCCCCTGTTCCTGCTGCATGCTTCATCCAGTTTTTTGAACAGCGGATCTGTTTCCCCTAATTTTCCAAAATCTTCAATCGCTGTAAGCGGCATATCAAACTGCGTATAGGTCAGTTTCTTTCCGCCAGGAATCTTTGGAAGATTTAAGGTCGCGTCCGCAATGCTGTCAATTCCGCCCACATGGGTTACCATAACGGCCGGTTCAATTTTGCCCTGTGCAGCAAGTCTGTTTGCTTCGATCAAGTCATCGTTATTGCCGCCTGTAGTTCCCAGTATATGCGCACTGGTGTAATGTACATTATACAGATTCATCTCTGCTGAAAATTCTTTATCCGTCGGTCCTGCAAAGAAATTCAGGCAGCCATCAAACGCCAGAAGCTTATCTCCCATCTCTGCAACGCTCCGGTTTGGAATATAAACAAACACATCATCATATCCCTTTCCTCCGGTGATATCAATTAATTCCTGAATGGGATCTTTCATTGCCGCCGTATTGACATATAAAAGCTCTACACCGTGTTCTGCGGCTTTTGCTTCCGGAATCACTTCCCTTGCCCTGGCAATTCTGGCATCGTCAATATCTGTTACTACAACACGCTTTGGCTTATTTTCAAACTGGATACCATAGCTGACCGCGCCCAGTCCCATTGGCCCGCAGCCGCCAAGAATAATAATATCGCCGCCTTCCTTTGTGCCGCCCGTCAAATCATGGTTTCTTTTGTTTGTATGATAATTGCCATGATATCCGCCGATAATACAGCTCATCGGCTCTCCTAAGGATGCTTCAAAAAAGCTCTCTCCTTCGTAAGGCATCAGACAGCCAAGCTCCATTACCTCGTGTGGAATAACACAATACGTACATGCTCCGCCAAAAAATTCATAAGAATAGCCCGGAGACGCCAGACTGCCCTTATAATTTAATGCCGGCTGCTGCGCGAACTTCATACCTGGCCGGAACTGATCTTTCCATTTTTCCCCAACCTCTACAATTACTCCGGCAAATTCATGCCCGACAATAATTGGATTGGTATCAATATTCTGCGGCGCTCTTTTGTGCTTTTTCCCCTGCTCTACCAGTTTATAAGTGGACATACAGATGCTGTCGCTCATTACCTTAACTAAAATCTCATCGTCTTTTATCTTCGGGAGCTCAAACTCCTCTAATCTTAAATCTCTGGTTCCATACATTCTTACGGCTTTTGTTTTCATATCGTCTGCCTCCATTTTTCAATCCTAATCATATTAATATTCGCTCTCAAACTACCCTTCTGTCGTTAAAATCCGATATACCGTATCCACATCTCCCTTTGCAAGTTTTCCGGCTGCCGCATCATCCATCATCTTGTCTGCGATAATCGCCAGGATATCCAGATGCTCATCCCCAACGCCTGCAATTCCGATTACTACATGAACGGTATTTTCATCCCAGTCAATGCCGTCCGGAAATGTCATCACTGCAATTCCGGATTCTTTTACCGCCTTTTTGGCAGCTTCTACTCCATGGGGAAGCGCCAGCCCATTGCCCATAAAAGTCGATACTGTCTTTTCACGTTCTATCATTGCATCTACATAAGACGGATCCACATAACCACTGTCTGCTAACATCTGTCCAACTTCCCGGATCACCTGTTCCTTAGACTGTGCTTTGCAGTTCACACGAATATTTTCCCGAAGCAAAAGTCCTTTTTTCTTTTTTGATTTAAAAAACATCACTGCATCCTCCTTTATTTTAATTCCTGCGTTTTTTATCTGTTTTTATTATACTTCCTCAAATTGCCCGTTTTCAATGTAAAGAAGATGGGATTTGGCGTCATTCAATAGCGCCAAAGATGAGCAAAAAACAAGGCATAAACTCAGGAAAGCCTGGAAATATACCGGTTAAAATACTTTTTCAGATTGTCTGACAAAGCCGTCCGGATTTCCTCTTTCTGTCCTCTGCGGATTGTATCTAAAAACGCATAATCCTCAATCAGCATACTGCTGATATATCCCATGATCTCACTGTCCACCTGCTGGTTTTTATTTGCCGGGATTAACATAATCAATACTACGCCTATCTCTTTCATATATGGATCTGCAAACGCTCCCAAATCTTTCGTCATGCATACTCCAAATCCAGGCCGTATCACGCCTTTGGTGCGGGTATGCAGCAGGGCAAATCCAAATTCTGCAAATATCTGGCTGGCGATCCGTTCCCGCCGCATAATGTCTTCCCTGATCTGCTCCTGTCTGTCCAGATAGGGGGAAAACCGTTCCGCCACCGCAAGCAGCAGCTCTTCAAACGTAATCTGATTGTCTACCTGAAAGAATTCCATATATTTGATTACCGTTTTTATCTGCGCCGCAAGCAGATTGATCTTTTCAAGCTGTATTGCGAACGTATCCTCGCCTTCCTGCTTCTTTGGCATCCGTTCATACTGATATACCATGCGCCGGATTTTGTCCATATCCTGCTCATTTAACAGAGGATTTACAGAAATAACCGGTGCGTCGGTCTGTTCCATTGGAATACTGGAAATAAAGAAATCCTGTTTTGCCGCAATATAAGGCGTAATATCATTTTTTCCATAAGAAGTAATCTGCATACGGCCTTTGAACGCCTTTTTCAGCCTGGAAGCCATCAGGCGGGAAATGCCGATACCACTGGAGCATACCACACCCGCCTGTACCTGCCGTATTTTCTCATTCCATCCTTCCAGACGAACCATGGCTGCTCCAAAATGCACGGTCAAAAATCCGATTTCCTCCTCCGGCACTTTTTTCCCTGTACACTGTTCCAGAACTTTTGCCACTTCTCTGCATTTCTCATACATATCCGGATACTCACGCTGAATATCTAAGAGAACGGGATTTTGTATATGCATTCCGTTTATAAGCCGAACCAGCGTAGGCTGCAGATGCGCCAGAAGCCCCTGGATAAATTCATCGTCCTGCTTCAGCAGATATGCCTTTTCCCTGTCAAACGCGTCAATCATATCATTGACCAGCCGCTGTATCCCTCTGCCTTCCAGTTCAACCGGAGTATCTTCCCAGCGGATTTTCTCATGCTTGGAGCCTTTGATGTGCAGGCAGATATAAGAAATCTCCACCTGCGGAATTGTAATCTCAAATTCCTCCTCCAGTTCTTTCGCAATCGTTTCCGCCAGAATATAATCATGGTCATCCTGTGAAAACTGTTCCCACCGCTCATCCGTTTCAATCACTTCGTGTTTCATAATCCGGTTAATCGCAATTGAAATATGGATAATCAGGCCGATATAAGAGTTTTCGGTCAGTGTAAAAATCTGGGCTTTTTCAACTGCCGCGATACATGCAATCACCCGCTCCATCACCGTATCATTTAAAATTTTACCGATTCCGCTGTTTTTGATCTCCGTATAATGTTCAAAGCTGCCGGAACGTACCGTGTTTTCATACGCTGCAAACGCTTTTTGGGCCGCCCCTGCGCTTAACGTTTCATTGATACATGCCCGTATCGCTCTCCGATAGCTTTCTTCGCTGCCTTCCACAAAAATCCCGCTTCCAGGCTTTCTGCTGATCGTCAGCCCATACCGGTTCAGCCAGGTTTCCACAGCTTCTAAATCCGTACTGATCGTCGCCTCACTGACGTCAAACTGGCTGCTGTAATAAAACAGTTTTTTGAACCCTTTTTCTTTTAAAAGTTCTAAAACCAGACGCTTCCGCCGTTCTTCCCGGTTTGTAACGTCATACACATCCTGGGCGCTGGTATCAAAGAGCAGCCTCGCTTTCTCCTGCTCGCTGCCCTCTAACCAGACTCCCACGCCAGTTTTGGAAAGAAAACGGATCTCATATCCCTTCAAAGACTGGCTGATATATTCCAGTTCTCTCTGCACAGTCCGTTTGCTGATACCAACCTGTTCCGCAAGATTTTTTACCGAAATCGCACCCTCTTCTTTCAGCAA
>CAJUPF010000103.1 GCA_910588565.1 uncultured Lachnospiraceae bacterium | reverse complement strand
AACTGAATTATAATTGCAAATGTAATATTTTCGTAATTTTAAAAGTTTATCCTGGCTGAATAACCAGGATAAACGCAACAGTTCAACAGAAATGTTTTAATATTCTGTTAATTTTTTGTTATTAATATCTAGGAAATAGCGCGATGGGAAAAAGATTCTTTTATTTTTGGAGCTTATAGGGTATAATAAGCGGTAAATAATTTTGGCAAAAGAAAAAACTCCCGGAAACAGGGTATTTAGAAGGTTTTCAGGTGTATTCTTACTGGAATGGAGGGAACGGCATTTGCGGCTGATAGATCGATTTTATTGGAAAGCAGTATGGATATTGACGGGCATTTGTTGTGCGGTGGCGGGTTCCCTGATGTTGATAAGTGGATCATTTAATTTGGATTGTTTTTATGATGTGGGGGAAGTTTATGATGTGTCAAGGATGACTTTGGAGCAGAATTCAGATAATTCTGTATATTATGATCCCATTAAGAAGATTTGGAGTGTAACAACAGAAACAGCAGTTAAACCGATAACAATATCGCCAGGAAACTGGAAATATTTTTATCTGCATCTTTCTGAAGTAAGCAAGGACAGCTTTGCTACGGAGATTGTCTGTTATAATGTGTTGGGTGAACCTGTCTGCCAGATGGATGTCATACTGTCAGAAGGGGAGAATCTGTTTGTACTGCCAGATGTGGAATACACAAGATTAAATATTATTATTTTGAACCAGACCGGACTCTCTTTTTGCATGAAGCAGATGCAGTTTCGGGAGACGCCGCCGATATTTTCCAGGACATTGTTTTTACGTGGTTTTATAGCAGTTTTTTTTATGTATTTTCTGATTACAGGATCTATTTATTTTTTTGTGCGGAAAAGGATACGGAGATTTTCATGTTATGCGCCAATTCATGCACTGCAGGAATTGTTTTTATATCTGGGAAAAGGCGGAGAGGGTTTTGGAAGATATTCGCCCCGAAAGCGGGGGCTGATCCGAAGCGGCCTGTTTTGTTTTCTGTTTTTGTTTATGCAGGTAAATTTTATCCTGGGATTTTATCACAGCAATGAATGGTATCGTTTTCTGATACTGGTCTGCCTGGCTGTGGTGGTTTTGATTGCATATTTGTGCTGGGAACGTCCGCTTGTTTGTCTGAATTGGGATAATAAACTGGTTCTTTCCTGGATGATGCTTTGGATTGTCACTATAATATCTGATTTTATAGCGCAGAAACGATATGCATATACAGGCTATGTGATGATTTTTGGAATGGGATTTCTGTTTTTTATGTGGGGAAATATGGAACACAGGGAACAGCTGCTTTTGGATTTTATCCGTGGGATCAAGTGGAGTTTCTTTCCGAATTTTTTGTTTTGTATTCTGTTTCGACCCTATATAACCGGATATCGTTATAACGGTTCTTCACACAGTCCGGGATATTTTGCCCTGTATTTGTTGTTTGTATGGTTGGCTTTTTTTGGTGATATTGCATTTGATACTGACAATAAGAAATCAGTTCGGAACGATTTGGTTTCCGTATTTGTTTTGGGAATCTGTGGAGATTTACTCTGGAAAACACAGAGCATTTCCAGTATATTGCCTGCAGCGCTGGCAGTATTGGTATTTTCGTTTAAGCTATGGCTAAAGCGCAGACAGATGAAGGTTCTACTGCTTGCCGCTTACCTTATTCTGTTCTGTTTTGGCCATATATCGGCCGATCGTGGGGTATATCACATCCCGCGCTGGATTAATGCGGAGATAAAATTTGAAGGGGATACGTATCTGGATACGGTAACAGAACATCCGTTTACATTAAACGTGCAGGCTTCCGAACAGCCGACGGTTAACCGTATTTTATATAAATTACAGACGTTTACAGGGCTTGAGTCGCTGACAACCGGCAGGACGCTTTTCTGGAAAGCGCATCTGAGGAAACTGAATCTGTGGGGGCACAGACGCAGCGCCTATTTTCTGGGGAGTTATCGTCTGCCTCACAGCGGGTTTATTTCCATGTTGTACTGGTATGGAATATTTGCGGTGATACCCTATCTGCTGATGCTGCTGTATTCGTTTTTGTATACCTGCCGTTATGTCCGGAGGCATCTGTTTGAACATAAATATGCATTTTTTGTCCTGGCGGATATGCTGAGCTGTTACTTGCTGCTGCTGGTTGAGAATCTGGAGCGCCCGTTTGTTCTGGTCTGCTGGTATAGTTTGTATGTTGTGATGGGAGTTTTTTTCGATGATGAAAAATAAGATAAAAGTGCTTTTACTGGGCATATTGTTCAGTTATATTATGGCGAATCTTGTGTTGGCCCCACGATATGAAAGAGAACGGTTTCTGGCAGTGGGACAGGTATATGAACTGAGAGAGAAGTCCCTGCAAAAATCTAACGAGACGTGGGAGTATGACAGCGAACATCAGTTGTATACGATACGCAGCGCTGATGCAACGATGCGGTATGGCAGATGGAATGAGGATGCAGATTGGAAATGTCTGTATCTGAAACTAGATCAACTGACAGTCAGTCCGATTGACTGGGTATGGAAAGCATATGATGAACAAAATAATTTTGTGGGGCAGCAGATTATCACTGTGCAAAATGGGGAAAACTGGATTGCGCTGCAGATGGGAGCGCCATTTCAACGTTTTTCGATACAGATTCTGGGAGGGGAAGGCGTTCAGTTCACAATTGAAAAGATGATACTGATGGAAGAAGTCCCACAGAAGAAAGCTGGCCTTTTGTTATTCTTTTTGTTTCTGCTGGGTTTTATAGTAGTTTATAAAATTGTGGGAAAACGGTTTTCCGTCAGAACAACATTTGATACATGCTGCGGCAGAATATGGGAGTTTCTGCAATTTTGTTATTCCCTGATAGGGGGCGGCGGCTGCATTGAGGCAGGGATGTCATGGAGCAGAAAGAAAAAGTGCAGAGTGATGACGTTTTTGTTCCTGTTCCTGTTTGGCTATATGCTTTTTATGTATAATCAGAACTTGTATCTGAAAAACGCGTATTTCAGGTACCACAGTCTTATTGCGGCAATTATTCTGGGAGTAATCGCTTTTCTTATAAAAGAAGATACTGCTATGCAGGCCAAATGGGACTCTGCGGTTTCAAAGTATTGGCTGAGCTTTTGGCTGCTTGTCTGTATTTCGGATTTTGCTGTGACGAAGCGGTTTCGTTTTGTCGGATGGATCATGCTTTTTGTCGTTGGATTTTTCTTCTGGAATTGGCAGAGAATGAAGCACCCGGAAGATGTGATTTGGAGTTTTCTGCATGCGGCAGAACTTTTGGCTGTGGGCGGAGCTGTTTACAATATGATATTTCGCCTTAAATATGACGGGTTGTATTATAATGGATATATGAATAATTCCTCTGATTTTGGGGCGCTTTCTGCTTTTCTCTGTCTGGTATTTCTGATTGAACTTTATGAGTGCTGGCACAAGCGTAAATTTGGGAAAAGGATGGCATTTTCTGTATGCGGCCTGGCAATAGCGGCTTTCCAGACGCTGGTGAGCGGAAAGAGAACGGCAATTTTTTTCATGATTGCAGCTGTGGCAGCTGTATTTGCAATTATTATCAGGAGAGATAAGGCTTATGCGGCGCTCGCGGGAAAGCGAATAGCGGGGTATGCAGCGCTGGCGGCTGGCGTGGCATGTGTGTATTACCTGGCAGTCAAGCATATTCCGCAGATACTTGGTACGCTGGTACAGTATCAGGGAGAAAAGTTTGCTTCTGGTAAGGAACCGTCTGTGATTGAATTTTTGGCGTCCGGGGGAAATCCTGTATACCAAAAAGTAAAATTTTATACAGTGGGGCAAAATATTCCAATTTATAAAGCCTGTTTGAGGGAAATGAATCTGCTTGGGCATGGAAGCGTAGAGATTTTTGTTTGGAATGCGCGGCAAAACGTACAGAATCATATGCTGCAGATTATGTACCGATATGGGATTGCCGCCGTTATCTTTTATGTAATGCTGTTTTGGGAGGCTGGAAAAAGAGCGGTTCGGACGGTAAGATATGCGGTCAGGATGCCTGAGAGTATAGAACTTCTTGCGGCTGGGACATTTCTGTTCTGGGGGATAACTGGTTTTTTTGGAAATCTGGAATATCCATACTATCAGCCAGTATGGCTTCTCGTGTATCTGCTGATGGGGAAGTATTTTTCAAAAGAGTAATGTTTATGGAGAGAAGGGGTATCAGAGAATAAAATATGTTCTGTTAGGATAAACTACAACAAAGAAATTGTAAAATATAGCCTCAAGATTGTGGAAGATTATTCCTTTACAACGATGCAGATTGATGTTAGAATAGAAACGTTTATGAATGGAATTCTTTAAGAAACTACGTTTTTTTTATAAAATCTAACAGTTCAGATGCTTTTTCTGTTACAGGCATCCGGCAGGGATATCAGATGTCCTGAAATACACTGAAGGGAGAAAACGGTGAATTTACAGATGAATGATAAGATGCTGTGGATAAGAAGAGTGTTTTTAATATGCTATGATATTGTGGCAGTGATTGCTGCAAGCTTTCTGGCATTGATTGTCAGATTTGATTTTAACGTTAATTCTATACCGAGGGATTATTACGAGCGTATGTTTGAAATGTTCCCGGTTATGGTACTGTTCACAATTATTATTTTCTGGCTGTTCCGGCTTTATTCCAGTCTCTGGAGCTATGTTGGCGCTATGGAATTGATGTATCTGACTGCAGCCTGTGTGGTGGATACAGTGGTAAATATTCTGCTGGTATATCTTCTGTATCGGAATGTACCGGTTCCGATGCCTAGAAGCTATTATCTGCTGTCTGGAATTTTCCTGTTAGGCCTGGTATTTGCCAGCCGATACGGCTATCGTGCATTACGCGCCATGCTGCGGCTGCGTGTGGACGCGGGAAGCAGGAAAAATGTAATGATCGTCGGCGCAGGCGCAGCGGGAAATGCCCTGCTGAAAGAAATCAGCAGCAGCCAGCATGTAAAGCTCCGTGCCGTCTGCGTGATTGATGATTCCAGAGAAAAGGTTGGAAATTATATCCATGGCGTCCGGATTGCAGGAACCAGGGAGGATATTCCAAGGCTTGCGGAAGATTTGAATGTCCAGGAGATTATTGTTGCAATGCCTTCCGCAAAAGCATCTGAAATCAAGGAAGTGCTTGATATCTGTAAAGAAACCGGGTGCGATCTAAAGCGTGTGCCCGGCATGTACCAGCTGATCAACGGAGATATCAGTATCAGCAGGTTAAAAGATGTAGACGTCAACGATTTGCTGGGCCGTGAGCCGATTCAGGTGAATCTGGATTCCATTATGGAGTATGTTTCAGACAAAGTAGTTATGGTGACCGGGGGCGGCGGCTCAATTGGAAGTGAACTTTGCCGCCAGATTGCAGCCCATCAGCCCAGGCAGCTGGTGATTGTAGATATTTATGAAAACACCACATATGATATCCAACAGGAACTTCTGCATAATTTCCCGGATCTGAACCTTGCGGTATTGATTGCTTCTGTCCGCAATACCCTGCGGATTGATAAAATATTTGAAACTTACCGCCCGGATATTGTCTACCATGCAGCGGCGCACAAGCATGTGCCCCTGATGGAGAACAGCCCCAATGAAGCGGTAAAAAATAATGTCCTTGGAACCTGGAAGGTCGTAGAGGCATCTGACAAATGGAATGTCAAGCGTTTTGTGATGATCTCTACCGATAAAGCAGTCAATCCTACGAATATTATGGGCGCGACAAAGCGGATCTGCGAGATGATTATCCAGACGTACAATAAGCGTTCCAAAACCGAATTTGTGGCAGTCCGGTTTGGAAACGTACTGGGCAGCAATGGAAGCGTGATTCCATTGTTTAAAAAGCAGATTGCCGAGGGTGGGCCTGTGACCGTGACGCATCCGGATATTATCCGTTATTTTATGACAATACCAGAGGCAGTATCCCTTGTGCTGCAGGCAGGGGCTTATGCCCAGGGCGGGGAGATTTTTGTCCTGGATATGGGAGAACCGGTAAAAATTGTGGATTTGGCCAGGAATCTGATCCTTCTTTCCGGCCATAAGCCAAATGAGGATATTATGATCACATTTACAGGGCTTCGCCCTGGAGAAAAACTGTATGAAGAAATGCTGATGAAAGAAGAGGGAATGCAGGATACTGCGAATAAGATGATTCATATTGGAAAGCCCATTGAAATGGACGAGGAAAGATTTCTGCATCAGCTGGAAGAGCTGAGGGACTATGTAGTCGGTGAACCGGAAGATATCCGAACCTGGGTGAAAAAAATTGTGCCGACGTATACGCCGAAGTAGATGGATACAGGCTTAGACTGGAATGGGGTCAATGATTAGCTGGGTCAATTCAGCAGCGGCGATCTGGAAGAGGGGGCATCGCGTGGGTAAATATCTAAATTCCGGAAACTTTGGTTTTCAAAGCGCTTTAAATTCGCAGATTTATGTGGATAAGACGGGGATGATTGAGAAAATCAACCGTATGCTGGGAACCAAGCAGAAATATCTCTGCGTCAGCCGCGCCAGACGTTTTGGAAAGACAATGGCGGAGCAAATGCTGGCGGCATATTATGACAGAAGCTGTGATTCGAGAGAACAGTTCCATGGTCTTGCCATTGAACAGGCGGAATCTTTTGAGAAACATCTGAACAAGTACGATGTGATTTTTATTGATATTCAGGGAATGCGGGAGCAGACGCTGAATGCAATCCGTTTTGGAGTGGATACCAGCATTGTCCGTTATCTGCAGCAGGAAGTGATTGCAGATGTAAAAGAGGCATTTCCGGAAGCGGTAAGGGACGGGGAAATGTCAGGGAAATGCCTGCGGGAAAGGGATTTGCGGATCTGGTATTCCTGCCCAGAAAAAACAGCGTAAAACCAGCCATGATCATTGAACTGAAATGGAATAGCTCAGCAGAAGGCGCAATTGCGCAGATAAAAGAGAAAAAGTATGTAAAGGCATTGGAAGGGTATCAGGGGGAGCGAATACTCTTGGCGGGGATTAATTATAACAAAAAGAGTAAAAAGCACAGCTGTAAGATTGCGGAAGCGGATCTCCCTGAAAGAGTCTAGATGGCACAGGGTTCAAGCGAGGTGAAGCATATGTCATATCAGCCGCTGCCTGTTGGAGTGGATAATTTTGAAAAATTAATTACCAGAGGTTATTATTATGTAGATAAAACAATGTTTATCAAAGAGCTTCTGGATAAAAAGGGAGACGTAAGCCTCTTTACCCGTCCCAGGCGTTTTGGAAAAACTCTGAACATAAGTATGCTGCAGTATTTTTTTGAAGATGCGAGAGATTACACAGGAGAAAAAATCGACAACTCCAGCCTGTTCGAGGGATTGGGCATCATGGGATGCGGCAGTATGTATCTGGATCATATGGGAAAGTACCCGGTGATTTCACTATCCCTGAAATCGGCGAAGCAGGAGGATTTTGAACAGTCATTTGCCGCACTGGCGGACGATATTGCCGAGGAGTTCAGAAGGCATGAATATCTGTTAAAATCAGAATGTATGGATACATTTATGAAAGAGCGGTACCGGGAGATTATGTCATGGAAGGCGGGACGCACAGAATACAATAAGTCTTTGAAATTTTTATCCGAATGCTTATACCGGTATTATGGGCGAAAAGTGATTATCCTTATCGATGAATATGACGTCCCGCTGGAAAGCGCGCATACCAACGGATATTATTCACAGATGGTGAATTTTATCCGCTCCCTGTTTGAGTCTGCTTTAAAAACAAACCCGTATCTTGAATTTGCGGTAATGACAGGATGTCTGCGTGTGTCGAAAGAATCTATTTTTACAGGGATGAATAATCTGGAGATAATTTCGATCCTCAACAGCAATTACGATGAATATTTTGGGCTTACAGAGAGTGAAGTCAGACAGATGTGTGAAAATTATGGCCTGACAGCACAGTTTGCACGGATCAAGGCATGGTATGACGGGGAGTTGATAAAGTGAGTGTGAACGGGATGTATGTGTCATGGATCG
>CAJUPF010000102.1 GCA_910588565.1 uncultured Lachnospiraceae bacterium | reverse complement strand
CAATGCGGACGGAACCGCCCTGAACACGCCGTCCATGGCGTGGTCAGGGCTTCCGCGGACATCCGTGTCCGCGGATTCCTGAAAGTCTAAAAGACTACTAAGAAACTCTAAATCCTTCACAAGTCACAAAAGTAAATCCCCTCTGCCCTGCCCTCTCCCTGACTACGTTATTCCAAGCCATAAGCTGAAAATAAGTTTTTGCTTAAGCTGCTGACATTCACCGTGAACAGTAACAATACAGCTACATTTCGGCTAATAAAATCATCCACGCCCTGTTTGTTCATCGGCATAATTCAACAGTCCCATGTCATATGCTGCAAGCAAACCATTCACGCCCTGTCTGTGTATCGGCATAATTCAACAGTCAGCTCAGAGCAGGTCTCTCTGTCCGCAGACCGTTCAGAAACGTCGGTCCTTAGCGCGTGGCGATTGCCCGCAATCGTCACACGCTTAGTACCGCTACGTTTCCGAAGAGCGGGAGCGAGTCTGCGGACAGAGAGACCTGCTCTGAGCGTCCCGTTTGAAATAAACCATACACCCCCCAACATCCACGTCGCCACTCCCTCCTCTATCCATGCAGAAAAAGCCCCCTCCAACAGACTTGATCTACCCTCCCATTAATGCTAAAATAAACCTGTTTCAAAAACCCCTCTGCCGCAGCCAATTCCAAAACCTACTCGGAAGCCGCTCCCCGGCAGACAACCAAACTAAACCTCAGATAAAGGAGCCATTTCATGGATTACGGAAAAAAAGCGCTAACCGCCCACAAAGAGTGGAACGGAAAATTAGAAACCATATCAAAAACCCCGGTCAATGACCGCGACGCACTCTCCATCGCCTATACCCCCGGCGTAGCAGAACCCTGTAAAGTCATCGCAAAAGACCCTTCCGCGGCCTACACCTATACCATCAAAGCCAACACCGTCGCCGTTGTATCCGACGGAAGCGCCGTATTAGGCCTTGGCAATATCGGCCCCTATGCCGCTATGCCAGTAATGGAAGGCAAATGCGTCCTGTTTAAAGAATTTGGCAATGTCAACGCCATGCCAATCTGTCTGGACACACAGGATACGGAAGAGATCATTCAAACTGTCAAAAACATCGCCCCTGCCTTCGGCGGCATCAATCTGGAAGATATCTCCGCCCCACGGTGTTTTGAAATCGAAGAACGGTTAAATGACATGCTGGATATTCCGGTATTCCATGACGATCAGCATGGAACCGCCATTGTCGTACTGGCAGGCATTATCAACGCCTTAAAAGTAACCGGCAAGGAAAAAGAACACTGTAAAGTCGTCGTAAACGGCGCAGGTTCCGCCGGCATTGCCATTACAAAACTGCTTCTGACCTATGGATTCTCCCATGTGACCATGTGTGACAAAGAAGGCATCCTGACAGAAGACTACCCGAACCTAAACTGGATGCAGCAAAAAATGGCAAAGATGACCAATCTGGAAAACGCGAAAGGAACACTTGCGGACGCATTAAAAGGCGCGGATATTTTTATAGGCGTTTCCGCGCCAAACATTGTTACCGCAGAAATGGCAGCCTCTATGAACCAAGACGCCATCCTGTTTGCCATGGCCAACCCCGTGCCGGAGATTATGCCGGATGTAGCCAAAGCTGCCGGCGTAAAAGTGATCGGAACCGGAAGAAGCGATTTTCCAAACCAGATTAATAATGTCGTTGCCTTCCCAGGTATTTTTAAAGGTGCGCTGGAAGGACGCGCTTCCCGCATTACAGAAGAAATGAAACTGGCTGCGGCAAAGGCGATTGCAGGACTTGTAAGCGATGAAGAATTGAACGCGGATTTTATTATGCCGGAGGCTTTTGATAAAAGAGTTGCAAAAGTTGTCAGTGAAGCGGTAAAAGCACATATCCAGGAATAAACAAACGATACACAGCTGGCTGCAGCAAAACAGCGGACAGACAGCGCGGGAACAAACCAAACGAATCAGCTTCACAGACCGGAACAGGAGGAGTACAAAATGGCAGAGCCAAATACCATCTACAAAATGACCGTCCTAACCATGTTAGACAAAGTAGATTTTCCACTTTCCAACACACAGATTTCCAATTTTTTTCTGGATCACGATTATACTGATTATTTTACCATTCAGAAGATGATCCATGGTCTGGTAGATTCTGAGCTGATCCGTCCCGAATCGACTCACAAAAATACACAATATTATATCACGCCGCAGGGACGGGAAACGTTAAAATTTTTCGGGGACAAAATTACACCGGCCATCGCCAAGGATCTCACGGCCTACCTGGAACAAAATCAGCTGGAAATGAAAAATGAAAATTCTGTCACTGCTGACTTTTACAGAACCACCGTGCCGGGATTTGACGTCCGCTGCCAGCTGAAAGAAAAAAATATCCCCATGATTGATTTAACCATTCATGCGCATACCAAAGCCCAGGCAGAAACCATCTGCAAAAACTGGCAGGAACAGAATATGGAAATTTATGCCTATTTAATGGATATGCTGATACAATAAGCAATCGATTACATCCAAAAAGGGGCTGTCGAAAACATACAGCCCCTTTTTATAAACCCTCTATTATCTGCGAAGCGTAAAGCTTCCCACCAGTTCTTTGAGCGTACCCGCCTGTCTGGATAATTCTTCGCTGGTAGATGCGCTTTCAACAGCCGCTTCGGAATTGGACAAAACCACATCTGAAATCTGCCGGATGCCATCGCTTACCTGTCCAATGGCTTCCTTCTGCTGCAGCACGGCTTCAGCTACAAATTCCATCTGCTCAAGCGCCTGGTTGGTCAAAGCCACACCCTCCGTCACGGAACCAGTCACTTTCTCTACAACATCACTGCCGCTGTTTACTGCATCCACAGAATTTCTGATTAACAACTGCGTAGCCTTTGCCGCTTCATCCGATTTGGACGCAAGCTCCCGGACTTCCTGCGCAACCACTGCAAACCCTTTGCCCGCTTCACCGGCACGGGCTGCTTCTACCGCCGCATTCAATGCAAGAATATTCGTCTGGAACGCAATATCTTCAATCGTACGAATAATACGGCTGATTCCGCTTGAAGACTCTGTGATCAGGCTCATTGCTTCATTCAGATTCTCAATGTATCTGCCGCTTGTCGTCAGCTTCTGCTCCGCCTTGTCCGCAGCGGCTCTCGCCTGCTCCGCCAGATGAGCCGTCCTCTGGGATTCACGATCCATATCCTCCATTGTAGAAGAAAGCTGCTCTACGGAGCTGGACTGCTCCACGGAGCCCTGAGACAACGAAGAGCTGGCAGCTGCCACCTGGGAAGAACCTTCCGATACCTGGAATGCTGCGTCAATAATACCGCCCATAGTATGATTGAGTTTTTGATCGATTACCAGCAGATTCTCTTTCAAAGCCTTAAAATCTCCGGGATAACTGCCATTGATCGCATTATCTGCCAAATCTCCGGATGCAATATTGCCAAGCACCGTACCAATTTCATCTATGATTGACTGGAATGTCTCAACCAGATGAGCTGTAGATTCTGATAACACGCTGATCTCATCTTTTGTCTTTACCCTGGGCACAGGGCTGTTTAAGTCACCTTCCGAAAGCCCTTTTAAACGCTCTGCGCATTTTACAATAGACCCCGCAATGGAATGGCTGATAAAGCCGGAAATAATTATGACAAGAATACCAATCAGCAATGACACAAGCGCCTGCACATTACTCCCTTTATTAGCTGTCTCCATAAATTCATCCTCATCCAGCGTAACTGCGATACTCCATCCGTCTGTTCCCTGAATCGGCGCATACCCCTGAATATTATTGCTGTTATCCGCGGCATAGCTGAATGCTTCCACTCCGCTCTCCCCCGCTACCATCCGTTTTTCAATCTCCGCTACGATCTGAAAATCTTCATTTTCCGGATTCTGGGCCGCTTCCTGAATCATATTTTCCTGCTCTAATACCGACTGCCAGTCCTGATAGGCTATCGTCGTGCCTTCTTTATCCAGAATATAGGCCTCTCCTTCCTCCCCTACTTTTATGCCGTCTACAATAGACTTCAAAATACTGGTATCGCATTGAAAATATACCAGGCCCGTCACCGTATCTTCCTGCCTGATAGGTGCGGAAACAACCAGATATGTATCTTCTCCTTCAATATAAGGAACCGACATATAACATTCGCCTGCCATGGCTTTTTCAAAAAACGGCTCGCCCGAAACATCCGTTTCATGATATGCGTCATATCCGTCCGCATCCGCAACGCCGCCGCCCCGCATATAATATTCATCAACCTTTGCCTGTATCAGCTCCTGCTTTTCTTCCGGCGTCGCATCTTTATCCGAAAAAACCGGATAATTGGCAATTTCGGCAATCGTCAGGGTATAAGTAGAAATCATATTCTGAGATGCCAGCGCAGCCAGCTTTGTCGCCTCCGTAAGGTTTTTTTCAATCGCAGATACGGTAGAGAGCCGGGTAATCGCCCGTCCCTGCAAAACATTTAAAAGTGAAATTCCTATAATTGCTATTACAATCAGCATTGTAATTTTTGTCTGTATTTTTCTCATTTCTCTCTCCAAAGCACTTAGCGTCCCTTGGTCTATACCTCCTTTTTGCTTTCATGCTGCAGCCGGTATCTCTTTCAGAGAACCGGGTTCCTGTTCTGACCGTTTGCGTTTAATAAAACAGTGATTCCTGCGGATGATCGTCTTCAAAATCAAATACACAACGTTCATATGCATTGATAATATGGGTATTCTGGTATTTATCATACCGTTTATGGGATCTACCGTAAGAAAAATGCACATGCCCATGCAAAAAATATTTTGGCTCATATTTTTCAATCAGGCTTCGGAACACCTGAAATCCCTGATGCGGCAAATCCCGTCCATCGTTTAACTGATACGCCGGAGCATGTGTCACTAAAATATCAAATCCACGCCGCAAAAAAAGCCTGGGTTTCAATTTTGCCACCCGCTGCTTCATTTCCCACTCTGTATACTGATGGCGGCCCGCACTATAGCGCATAGAACCGCCCAGCCCCAGAATACGGATGCCCTCGTGTACATAGATTTTATTTTCAATACAGATACAGCCTTCCGGAGGTTTTCGGTCGTATCCCCTGTCGTGGTTTCCACAGACATACAACACCGGCGCCGTAGAAAGAGTCGCCAGAAAAGACAGATACTGCGCATCCAAATCTCCACAGGAAATGATAAGGTCAATATCCTTTACCTTATCCTTTTCAAAAAAATCCCACAGGTATCTTGATTCTTCATCCGCAATTGCCAGTATCTTCATAATACAAACAAACCTTCCTTCATCTCACCGTATCTTTTTTTACTCACAGTCCATAGCATAGCGCTTCACAGCGTGTAACAGTTCTGCTATATTGGCTGCTGACTGCGCAGCTGCAGGCCGAACTGTTACCACAGCGTTTCTATGTCTGGCTTTTACTCTTAACTCCCTGCTGCTTAAGCACCGGTTCCGCCTGCTCTTTCAATTCCTCTTTTCCAGGAATCGTACCAATGACATTTTCCGCCAGCCAGTCCATTTTCATAATTTCTTCCGGCGTCAGGCTTCTGTCGGGATCATCTGCAACAATCCCATTCTGGGAATATAAGATACCGGAAAACGGGTTAAATTCTTCTGTCCGAATCGTATTTTTCAAATGTTCTACCAGGCGCTTTGTGCCAATTGGCAGATAATCTGAACAGATCAAATCAATGACCCCTGCCGACATTCCCCACCAATAATTAATCGCTTTTGTAGCGCTGGGATTTTCATCGTATTTCCAGCCCCCATCAAGCATAGTCCGGATCAGCTGTTCATAAAATTTCCCCCAGTTGCACAATGGCATTGCAAGGTTCCTTGGATGCCCGTCATCTATGTGGTATAAGCCAAAAAATCTGGAAGCCTCCTCCGGTATTGCCATATCCCGCCCTGAGATACAGGTAGACTGATTTTCCCGAATGGTTTTTTCAATATCTACTTCTTTTTTCGTAGACCATTCCAGGTACACTTTTGCCCGCGGATTGATCATCTTCGCCCCTAACGCAAACGCATTGATATTGGCGATGGAACCATAAATTGGATAGTCCGCGATATACGTCAGCCTGTCATTTTCCGCCATGGCCCCTGCAATGGCGCCCGCTAAAAATTTTGCTTCATGTACCCTGGCGTAATATGTACGGATATACCGATGAGATGTATTCAGGGAACAGCTTAAAATCCTGATCTCCGGATTGGCAATCGCTGCCTTTACGCTTGCCTGTACAAAAGACGGCGTCGTCGTAAATATCAGGTTGCAGCCAGACGCTATGGCATCCTCAATCAGAGAATCAATGTTTTCCTGATTGCCATTCTCATATACGAACGTGCCGACCTCCTCCGGAAGCGTCTCTTCCAGATAAATTCTGCCCAACTCATGCATATAAGTCCAGGTAGAAGTCAAAGGTGTCTTCTCATAGATAAATGCAATCTTTAATTTTTTGGGATTCAGAGAATGAAAGAGGCTGGCTATCGGCTTCTTCTTCTGGCTTGGATTCATTTTCAATTCCACTTCCTGATCTTCTCCGAGAAGCACAAATTCCTCCCAGCTCTTTACAATCAGCGCTTTCATATCATCTGTCGTCAGATCGCTTATCACACGATACCCATATAAGGTAATAAACGCAAGAAACGCATCCCCTGTTGTAATCGCAAGTTTCGAGCCGCCTTTTGCCTTATATTCGGCGGCAAAGCGATAATAATCGGAACTGAACTGAAGCAGTTCTTCTTCTGTCCACAGTTCTCCCGGCACCTTGCCCATAGCTTCCTGCAGCTTCGCAAAACTGCCTGATTTAGAAAACCAGATATAGTTAATGGGCGCTGCCTGATAGAAGTCCATAAATTCATAATATATTTTGTTTTCCTTCTCTTCCGTGCGTTTTGGGATCACACGGGTTACAGTTCCGGGTATGGAGACAGCCCCGAAATATTTCATTACGCTGACACGCTTATTCCCCTCTTCTACATAAAACTTATTCATGTACTCGTAAGCCTTAATGGGATCCCTGATCCCTTCTTCTACATGAATTGTACTTAAATGCGACCATTTTGACGCAAATTCAGAATTTTCCCGCAGGATAGGCATAAAATTTCCAGCAAAAGAATTGCTTCTCCCAACAGTTTTTGTCCCTATAATCTGCTCCATAGGAATCTGTACTACACCAAGGGGAGATTCGGAATAGGTACCCTTTTCCGGCATAATATCGTCTAAAACCTGCAGGGTCGGTTTTTCTCCTTTCAGCAAGCGGGCCTGATAATCCTTTTTTCCAAGTTTAAATGCTTTGCTGTAATCTTCTTTTCCCATAACGTCCTCCTGTAATTGAAACAATTGAACTATCCGTTACATTAAAAAACCCCTTGTTACATTTTGATTATATGGAAGAATTTCCAAAATTGCAATCACAATTCAAACAAAACTATTCTTTCAAATTGACGTTTTTCAGGTAATAAAAACCAAATGCCGGAAGCGTCACGCTATCGGCTTCCATCTCTGTTCCGGAAAGCAAATCCACATAGGTTCCCCCCTGATGAATCCGCGCCGTCTTCTCAAATTCACTGAAATTGAACAATCCCAGAATTTTTTCGCCTTCCAAGTATCTGCCGATGCAAAGCACCGAAGGATCTTCTGTCTCCACTGTCCAGGTATCCGCATTTGACATAAATACCTGTTCTGTTTTACGAATCTTTTCTAACCGGACCAGGCTCTGGAATACCTTTCCTTCGACGGTATCCGGGTCAGAACAGTTTTTCGCCAGCGTCCAGTTCATGGCTCCCCGGTGAATATATCTCGAATCTGCTGCTTTATCCGGATCTTCTTTATACGTATAATCATTGACCTGCCCGATCTCATCCCCGCTGTAAAGCACCGGAATTCCGGACTGCATAAACATATAGGCATGGAGCATAACGTCTAACTGTATCGCACGCTCCATCGCCGCGTCGTCCTGTTCAAACCCGGCTTTTTCTATGCCGCACATCGAAGCTGTCGTACCGCAGAACCTGGCGTCCCCGGTAACCGGATCGGCATTGTATAGTTCTCCTCTGCTGCAGCTTCCTCCGGCAAATCCCTGAAAATAATCATTCAGATACTGCTTATGGGCACGTTCCTCAATCGCTTCCATTTTCAGGGTTGCATAATCTAATCCCCAGCCGATATCATCATGGCAGCGCAGATAATTCAGG
>CAJUPF010000101.1 GCA_910588565.1 uncultured Lachnospiraceae bacterium | reverse complement strand
ATCAAGCGACAAATCCTCGTTAATATGCGTTTCTATATAGTCTACTATTTTTTCTGCAACTGTATTATTGTTCATATATGACACTCCTTTCCCTATGTAATATAACATAACTTTTTAAAATTATCTTAATAGAAATTGCCCTAATTAGAAATGAATAATCCACCAGAAGGCATAACATCCGAGGACATTCGCCATATACGCGAGGATGACCTTCCCGATATGGATTATTTATTAAATGAAGATGACCCGTTTGAAGAAGAATATGTTTTTCTTTGTGTCTCAAAAGGTCGGAATTTCCTATAAAAAAAGAAGCTGCTGCATTATTTCTACATGCACCAGCTTCTCCACTGCTTCTTGTCTCTTATCAAATTTTAATTCATTGTTTGAACAATACCCACAGGGCTTTGAATCTCTGAAAACGCACATACTCCTGCATTTTCAGAAACTTATTTTCCAACACTGTCCTTTTAGAAGAATTCATCTGCCAAAAGCCGCTTCCGCAATTGCCAATGCTCAATGCTTCTTCCTCATTATTCTATGCCCAAAGATATACATCTGGCGCACGCCTGCGCCGGCTATACATTCTCTGTCCCACTGGCCCAGGCCTTTTCAATCCTTCCCCGGAAGAACTGAATCAGCGGCCCGTTACAACACGCATTGACCACCGTACCAAGTCCGACAATCTCCCATACGCTATTCTTTGCCATCAGACAAAATCCAACGCCAATCCCCATCACAATCAAATCCGACAGCACCCTTGCCATGCGGAACGAAACTTTCTCCCTGGTATATTTTGTGACAATAAACGCCACGCTGTCATACGGCGCAATTCCCATCTCCGCCACCATATAAAAGGCACATCCCAGCGAAGCAAACAGTGTCCCAAGCGCCAGCAAAAAAATCCGCAGAGGCATCGTCACTGTCAGGCCCATCTGATCCAGGCATACCCAGCACAGAAAATCCGCCGTATATCCGACAAATACCATATTGACAATGGTTCCCGCTCCAATACAATTTCTGACCGTAAACCAGACAATCACCAGCAGAACCGCATTGACAATCAGCTGCCATGTGCCAAACGACATACCCAAAAATCCGCTGATTCCCAGGTTCATACAGGAAAATGGATCTACGCCAAACCCGCTCATCCGGTAAGAAGCCACACACATACCAATCAGCAGAATTCCCGCCAGCATCATTCCAATCCGCGCCGGACTGTATGTTCTCTTTTTACTCAACGTTCTTTCGCCTCCAACACATAAATTCTGGATTCAAAATCCGTACAGGGCTTACTGTCTCCTGACGCTTCTCCGGCCGTTTCATCGCTTGTAATCAAACCGACATGCAGCAGTTCATCCCCATAATGGCAAATTCCCGTCTGCAGGTTCTGGTAACAATACTCCGGATGCAGTCCCTCCAGCCGTACTCTGGTATAAGATGCATTGACCACATTTAATACTCTGTACCAGCCGACTAAAGCCGTTTTCTGATCTTCACTTACTGCCATCCAGACCGTTTCGTTTCCCTCAAACGGGCTCTTTAACCGGTAAAATGTGCCAAACTGCAGTACCTCTCTGTATTTTTTCATAAAAGCAATCTGATCTTTTACTTCCGCCAGTTCTTCCTCTGTAAGCTTATTGAGATCCAGTTCATAGCCAAAGGTACCAAAACAAGCTACGTTTGCCCTGGTATGCAGCGGCGTATTCCGAAAGACCTGATGATTCGGCACAACTGACACATGACTTCCTATGCTGCTGATAGGATAGCACATAGATGTGCCATATTGAATTTTCAGCCGCTCCACGGCATCGCTGTCATCGCTTGCCCAGGCCTGGGGCGCATAATACAGCATACCCGGATCAAACCTTCCGCCGCCACTAGCGCAGGACTCAAACAACACTTCTGGAAATTCCCTGGTCAGACGATCATATAAATCATATACCCCCAAAATATAACGGTGGTATACTTCCCCCTGCCGTTCCGGCGGCAGCGCCTTAGAATAGCATTCCGTAATGCTGCGGTTCATATCCCATTTGATATAGGATATTTTAGCTTCCCTCAGAATCCGGGACATCTGTTCATAGATGGCGTCTACCACTTCTGCTCTGGAAAAATCCAAAACATACTGGTATCGTCCATGGGAAACCTGCCGATTCGGTGTTGAGAGAATCCAGTCCGGATGTTCTCTGTAAAAATCAGAATCCTTATTTACCATTTCCGGCTCAAACCAAAGGCCAAACTTCAGTCCCAAAGCTTCCATTTTGTCTGCGAGTCCGGCAATGCCCTGCGGCAGGCGTTCCCGGTTTGCGACCCAGTCTCCCAGCCCCGCTCTGTCATTGCTGCGCGCTCCAAACCAGCCGTCATCAAGAACAAATAATTCCACACCGCAGTCTTTTGCCTTTCTGGCAATTGTAAGCAGTCGTTCTTCCGTAAAATCGAAATAAGTCGCTTCCCAGTTATTGTTCAGAATTGGTCTTGCCCGATCCCGCCAGTACCCTCTTGCCAGACGTTTTTGGTAAAGTTTATGGAAGGTCTGGCTCATATGATTCAGTCCCTGATCCGTATAAACCATTACTGCTTCCGGCGTCTGAAACGATTCCCCACAGTCTAATTTCCATTCAAATGTATCCGGTTCCAGCCCTGCCAGAACACGGAGCGTTTCATGTGCGTCCACTTCTGCCTGTATCCGGAAATTGCCGCTGTATACAAAAGAAAACCCAATGGCCTCTCCCCTTCTTTCATCCGTATTCCTGCGTTTTAATACCAGAAACGGATTCTGCTCATGGGAAGAATTGCCGCGCATACTTCCGATTGACTGAATGCCCGGAGCCAGATTCCGCTTATGGATATGGCACTCCCTTGCCCAGCACCCGGAAAGCTGCTGCCACTCATAGTCACAGTCCGGCAAGTCCAGGCAAAGGCTCATCGCGCGGCTTAACCGCACCAAAGCGTTCCCTTCATTGCAAAACTGCACGCTGCGTGCAAGAATGCCTCCTTTTGCAAAAATACTGTAAAATAGTTTTACACAAATACCGGACACCTTGTCTTTTAACGTAATGCAAAGTGTTTCCGCTTCCTCCTCTGATTCCACATACGTTGCGGGAAGACCGTTTAACTTGGGTTTTCCTTTGCTGACCGCGTGGCTCTGGTATTGGAAATCAGAAATCCTGCTTCCATTTTCCTGCAGGATTTCCACTGCAGGCTGCCTGTAATCTGTCGTCCCAAATACCGGATATTCCTGCCGGATATGCTCTAACGAAAATGTTCTGTCATTTTCATAGACATAAGAGCTCATCGGCCGCCCGCATGTCTCCAGCAGATATGAAAAATCTTCTTTATCACGGATATGTTTTCCAAAATACAGCTGTCCCAGATGTCCGTTTTGCAATATTGTCATAATATAACTGACAGAATCATTGTACAGATGAAATGTTTTACTCGTTTCATGATAAATAATACTCATAGAATCTCCTCCAAAATACGAAACTACCGCGTCACTGCGTAACCGTTCAGATACCGTCCCTGTTCCGGGCATCCAGCCTGAAACGCTGGCGGAAAGAAGCCAAATGCTTCCAGCCTCTGCATATTGGTACGGTAAATGCAGTAACTACACAGACCTGCCTGAATTGTTGCAATTGCTGCATATATTATGATCGTTTTCCCGTAAAGAAGATAGAGTGTTTTGTTTCTGTCAGCAGTCAAAATGTTTCCTATTTTTCATTATGGTAACATTTTATTCTGTTTCATCTCTTTTTCGTGTTTTTTCCGATAAACAGTCGGCGCACATCCAACGTTCTGCTTAAACGCTTTGGAAAACACAAGCGCGTTCTGGTATCCGCAGGACAATGCTACATTTTCAATGGATAACTGTGTCACACACAGCAGTTCCCTGGATCGGGATATCCGAAAACTGGTCAGAAATTCTTTTGGGGACATTTGCAGATTGTGCTTAAACAGTTTATATAAATAACTGCGATCCACGCATAAATACTTTGCGATATCCGCCACTTTTAGTTCTTCTGAATAATGGTTCCGGATATAGCTGACCGCCCGTTCAATGTAAAAGTTTTCCAGAGACAGCTCGCCTTCTCTGAACACAAGATCTCTGGATAACAGTTCAAAAAATCCATATAAAAGACTTTGCAGGCGATACTGGCCTGTAACAGAATCTTTCTGGCATTTCAGCATTTCCAGAATCAGATGCTTGAATTCTTTCCCCTGGCTGCTGCAAAATGTAAGCTGCCTGCTGTTTAACCCCAGATCCGCCAGATATTCCTTCGCATGTCTCCCCGCAAATCCTATCCACAGATAACTCCAGGGTTCCTCTTTATCTGACTGATAATACGTCAAAACTTCCGGCTCAATCAGAAAGCCCTCCCCTGCGCCCAGACAATACCTTTGCCCGCCTGTCTGATAATATCCTCTTCCTTCCATAATATAATGAATCAGAAAATTCGGCCGTACAGCGGGGCCAAATCCATGCAGCGGCTCACATTGGGCGAAACCGCAGGAACAGAGAAACAAATCTTTAAATTTAGACTCGGACAATTCCAGAACATATGCATTTTCCATAAGAATTTCCCCTCCTGTGCTGCTATGTAGTTTCCGTAAATTACTGCCGCTTTGCATTGGGATAAATCTGCTCCATCCTGTCATCCCCAAAGCGTTCATCCATCACACGCTCCCAGCCGGATACGGCGTTCTGCCCGTTTGCCCGCGTATCATATCGGATCAAAGCCATCACGGAAACACCGATATCCACCGCCAGAAACAGCATCACAATCCATGTCAGAACCATTCCTGTCTTTTGCAGTATCAGATTGATCAAACGTGAAATCGGCGGATACAAGCCTTTGATCCAGACAACAGCTGCCATTCCCCAGAAAAAGCAGTACAACAGATTAATTCTGCCTCCCAGGTTAAACGGGATATCACTGTAATCCCAGAAGATCTTACCGAATACAATCTCTGTAAAAACACTGCAGATATATTCATAAGCGCCTCCCAGAAATACTCCCACAACAAAAATCCGGCGATCCGGCTTATCTCTGTCTTTATACAGCAAGGCTGTCGCAAGTGCAATCGCAAGCCCCCAGACAACACTAAAATCGCCCCAGACCAGGCTGCTCCTGCTCATCCATACCCCAACCGTAATCCGGCAGAACACCGTTTCCACAATATCTCCCAGAAACGCTCCGATAAAGAACAGCCATAATAACTGTGTCAGATTGCATTTTTCGGTGCTTTTATCCTCTGCCTCTTTCTGCATGGCAGACGCATAAGAACGTCCAATCCGGCGTTCCATATGTTCTGATATTGCCGCTGCAAAGCGATATGTCCACGCCTGCAGCCGGTTATTCCAGCCCAGCAGGGCCGGCAGCTTATCTTCTACATGATAAACAGACAACAGCGAACCCAAAAAGTCCACAAATCCAATCCCCAGAAGACCCCAGACAATTACCTTCTCTGCCACATCCGGCAAAAGTCCCGTCAGGCTCACAATCCAGCCATTCCCATACTCAACAGCCAGAACCCCTAGAAGACCCCAGAGCAAGGAATACTGCAGACAGATATATCCGTCAAAATTCCATCTTTTCGACGAATAATTCCACCACTTCTTCTGATGCATCCGTTCAAGGGATTTCCCGGTAAACCACTCTACAGCAGTCGCCACAGCCATACTTCCCAGAAAAAGAAAAAAGCGTTCATGCCTCAATTCCTGCAGGAAAACCGTTAAAAGCACTCCGGTAACCCCATAAATAAAACAAAACGGCCCAGACGCAAATCCACGGTTCCTGAAATCTTTCATTTTTACCGTAGCAACTGTTGTCTCCGCAAGCCATGCAAGGAATGAATATATAAAAAAGAGCATGGCTGTTTCATAAAATGTATATCCCATGTTTCCTCCGTAGTAAAAACACATACTTTCGGCGCTTTTGCCAGGTATGCACAAATCAAAACCGCGGCTACGGTTTACATCTCTTACATGCCTCATACCCTTCCAAAAGCAGTTCTTTGCGGCTTCCGGTAAATTCCTCTTTATTGGATTCCTTCATATCCGCTGCACTCGAACATCCGGGCATGTGAAATTTCTTTGTATTTGTGTTTAAGATGTAAGTTTCCTCACCGCTTCCCGCCTCATTCTGCAAGACAACCTGACCTTTACTGTTCTGTGCCTCTTCGTACTCCCCAGCCAGACTGCTTTCCCCTGTGGCATAGTCAATCGTAATCCCAGGCTGAATATTCGGCACAAACACGTGAAAGCAAATCCCATCTCCGTTATCTTCTACAGATTCAGCTTCCATCTCTACGCCGGACGCCACCAGGTTATCCCCCTCAAATACAGGCGTTACGCGGTACAGCACATGATAATCTGTCTCCTCTACAAAATCCGCCACCATATTTTCAAATGGCAGCATCCCTTCCACATTCATATACCGTGTCCCCGTAATCAGATTTTTCTCATTGGCGTTTTCTCCCGCCAGCTGAAAGCCGATCAAATGACATCTGTTATACAAATACTTTCCGTCCACAATATCATACTTTACCGTATGCCATCCTGTCGGTTTCACAGAGCCAATCGATCCCCGTTCTTCTACAGGCATCAGTTCTTTGCAAATATTTGCGAAAGCAGTCTGGCATCTTCCAAGTTCATCCAGCTCACCGTAAGATTCAAACGGCTCTTTTGTAAAATCCGCTTCCTGAAACGAAGGCTCATTATCGTTTAATACCGTATACGCCGCATCCGAAGACAGATTCAGGGAAGCTGTATCCACTGCAGGCTCAGATACCGTACCAGGGATTTCCCCGCATCCTCCCATCAGCAAACCGCAAAGCAAAACTGCTATCATCCAGCGTACCGCAACTCTTTTTTTCATCGTTTATACACTTCCTTTGTAATTTTTTTATGGGATTTCCCCGCAAACTCTGTGGAAAAGTCCAGATAAAACTCCTTTTTGCATCTCGTTTCCTCAAACCTTACATCCCACGGATAGCGTCGGTTCCATCTGTATATTATAATTTCCTCCACTCCGCAAAAATCGCCCGCAGCCGCGCCGTTTTCCACAAAACAATACTCCCCCTGGGATGCTTTCTGCAAAAAATCGGCATCTACAACAATCCGTTTATCTTCACAAAACGCAAATAGTTTCGCCGAATCCGGATGCATCCATAATTTCTGGCCTTTTGGCAAATGCTCTAATATATCTTTACAGACTTCCACATCCCGGCTGACACGCCTGTTGTGAAACAGTATCCCGCCCTCTTCTCCGATACATACAATCCATTTCATTCCACCGCCTCCAAATACAAAAAAGGCATCAAATCCAAAAACTTGATGCCTCTATCCTGTTGCTTATTTAGCAAGAATTTCCTGAACCGTCTCTCTGATCGCTTCATCTTTGCAGTTATCCCAGAAGTAGTTCTCAAATCCTTCCGTAGACAGCGCTCCTTTCGTCAGTTCCCGATCCATAGATTTCAGAATCGTATTCATATCCTGATATGTAACTTTCTTCACCTCATCTAAAATCTTTTTATTTGCCTTTTCCGGTACAGCCCTCTCTCTCGGATATCCCTGGCCGCTTTCCTCAACATATAATTTTTCAAAAATATATTCCAGATTTAAATCGCCGCCCCAGCCAAATCCTTTGGCAAACGGAAGCGCAATCGCGTTGCCGTCGTTAATCTGGGCAAATGTATATGCATCCAGCGGATCTTCCACATGTCCGCAGATTACGCCCGGAAATGAATTGCAGGCAAGCATCGCCCCTTCTCCGGTTCCGCACCCGGTAATTACATAATCAGCCGCGCCGGAATTTAACAGAACCGCCGCCAGGATCCCCACCTGTACATAGGTCAGCTGCGCTTCGTCTTCCGGTTTGTACATGCCATAATTAAATACTTCATGCCCCATCGGCTCCACTACTTTTTTTAATGCCTGACAGATCATATCATTTTTCGCCGCCTGGCTGTTTTCATTAATCAATGCAATCTTCATGTTATGCTTCTCCTTTTCTATTTGATTTCTCCTGTTGCTGTTAAATTCCATCTTTTGGAAACTGTCTGTAAACAGAACGACTCCGCAGTCCTCTGCAGACTTCATCCAGTATATCATTTCCCCTATATCATCGTCAATCATCACCAGATTCACAGCAGGATAAACTTATAAATGATTTTTACAGAAAAAGCCCAAAGGCTTATATTTA
>CAJUPF010000100.1 GCA_910588565.1 uncultured Lachnospiraceae bacterium | reverse complement strand
CCTGGATGGGCAGGGACGCTTCCGCAGCAGAATTCCTGGAACGTGTAATTTCTATTGATATGGCGCCGGAGAAAAAAGGCGCTGAGGCAGGAATTCACATTGCAAACTGCGGGGGGATATGGCAGATGCTGATATACGGGTTTGCCGGCCTTAAAAGCGCGATGTCTTCGGAAGAACTGGTACTGGAACCACATCTCCCGCAGCAAATCCAGAGTATGGAATTTCCATTGACATGGCGTGGGAATAACTACCGTATATTCATAAATCATAATGGATATACACTGCGCGCCAGATAAATCTGCCGCGCAGTATAACATAAAGAAATGTAAGGAGGTTTAACGATGAGAACAATGAAAAAGTGGATTCTACTGGCATTTACGCTTGTTATGGTGTTAGCGTCACTGCCGGCGTATCAGGCAGAAGCGGCTGTTAGCGGCCAGTATACAAACCCGTTGATGAATGGGGCGGATCCTACGATTGTCCGTGGCGAAGACGGCTATTTCTATTCGGGATTCGGTACAGATAACGATATTTATATTAAAAGAAGCGAGACGCTGCTCGGACTTTCTACGGCGGAGAGCCATCTCGTTTATAAGAACGAGAGGAAGGGAAATCCGGACGGGAATAAGAACTATTATATATGGGGACCGTATATTTACCGTATTGACGGCGCATGGTATATTTACTATTCCTCCAGTACGGAGAATGATTTCGGGTGGGGGCATCCATCCAGCTATGTATTAGAGAATACGTCGTCCGATCCTTTTAAAGGGGAATGGAAGTTAAAGGGCAAAAATAGCAATATTGATGACTTTGACGGGAATGAAAGTGAAAAGGAAGGGCTTATGAATACGGAAAGTTATGGCCTTGCCTGCGGTATTGTAACGATTGCGGGAGAGCGTTATTTTACTTATACCAAATATGAGTATTTTAAAAATGAGCCTGGAAATACCAAATTTAACGAGTGCCCGACGATTGTTAAAATGGAAAATCCCTGGACTTTGACAGGCAAAGAGTGTACCGTAGCCCGGCCGTCCTATGACTGGGAACTTCATGGAGATAATGTTGATGAAGGAGCAGCGGTAGTAGAACATGGCGGAAAAGTTTACTTTGCGCATTCATCCAGTTCATTTACAAATGATAATTACTGCGTTGGTTTGTCTGTGTGTGATCTGAATGCGTGTGAGGATCAGGATAAGCTGGCGGATTATGTGATGAATGAAAATAACTGGAAGAAATCAACCACGCCGATTTTATCCCGGTCCGATGAGAACAATTCTTTTGGTCCAGGTTCGCCGCTGTTTGTAAAATCACCAGATGAGACAGAAGACTGGCTTATCTATCACGCCGGGCCAATTGGAGGACAGACAGCTACTGACCGCCGTGTGCGGGCACAGAAGATTAACTGGACGGACGACGGACAGATTAATTTAGGAATTCCATCTAATCCGAATACCGTACTTGACCTTCCATCCGGAGAGATAAAAACAGATGTATATGAAGCAGAGGACGCGAGATCTGAAAATGTAACAAAGATGCT
Source organism: uncultured Lachnospiraceae bacterium (assembly GCA_910588565.1). Classification (GTDB taxonomy): domain Bacteria; phylum Bacillota; class Clostridia; order Lachnospirales; family Lachnospiraceae; genus Roseburia_B. The sequence goes on along the minus strand of CAJUPF010000100.1, from coordinate 6,724 downwards.
TTTTAACAATACGGCAAAAGCATCTGGTTCCGGATATATGAAATATGATAAGGATAATGGCTATGTAGAATTTGACGTTACTATGAATAAAGAAGGAACCTATGCGCTTGCTTTTCGCTATAATAATCTGGGCGATGCAGCAGAAGCTAAAGTCAGTGTAAACGAAGAGGATGCAGGTACTTTATCATTTGGGGCAAATGGTAAGTATGAGGTGGATTTAAATAGCTCCAGACTGTATAATGTTTCTCTGAAAGAGGGAGCAAATAAAATACGCCTTACTGTAGACAAGGCATCCCAATTAGCGCTGGATGCGATGGTTATAACAAAGACAGTATCCTATGACGCGAAAGAAGCAGAACTTACCAACGGCGCAGGAATAGAAGGCGATCATGTTGGACAAATGTATAATTCAGATGCAACAATCACTTTTACTGTGGATGTTCCGGCCAGCGGATACTATGCGGTTGATCTGTGCTATGCAGATGACCATCCGGCAAATGAGACGAAATATGCAACCATTTATGTGAATGATAAAAAAGCGGCTGAATCTGCATTATTCCCTACGGGAGGATGGAATGTACCTGGAAATCGTATGGACAACCTTTATCTGAAAAAGGGAAAAAATAAGATTGCATATGTAAATCACAAAACAGAAGATGGCGGCAACACGGCAGATGTAAATTATTATTCGATTGCAGTCAGCGAGACAGTGACAAATACATACGCCCCGGGAGCTGATTCGACATTCAACGTAGATGTAGAGTCTGAGGCCATTTATGATGTGACATTTACATACGACAGTAAAAATGCGGGAAATGCAACTGTAACGGTAAATGACAATACGCCGAAGCAGATTCCGGTCACCTCTGGAAGCAGTCAGACAGCAACTGCAGCTTTAAAATTAAAGGCAGGGGAAAATACATTAAAATTTGAAGGCGCAGATGCAAGATCTGTTTATGTTTCAAGAAGGGTGCCCTGGAGGTATCAGGCGGAGAATGCAGAATTAAAAGACGCAGAAGTACAAAGTAACCAGCTTTATTATGTTGGAACAGGGTTTGCAGGAGATTTTGCGAAGGCTGGCAGTTCTGTGAAGTTTACCGCGAATGTAGCTTACAGCGGTACACATACAGTAGATTTAAGATATTCCCATGTGGGTGAAGGGAATAAAACCATCACTTTATATATTAATGGGCAAAAGGTAAAGCAGATTACGCTTGCCCGGACAGAAAGTCTGGATGCGTGGACAGAAAGTCAGGAAGAAGTATATCTCCGGGCCGGAAAAAATGTAGTAGAATATCGTGTAGATGAAGGAGATACCGGCGGCATAAATATAGATGAGATTGTTATAGACCGGTATGCAACTGGAGCAACTACGGCAGAAATAGGGAAATTAACTGCCGGAGAGGTTTATGTGATTCGGGATAAGAATTCTTCCCTTTCCGCAGATATTGATGGGTACTCTCCGGATGCAGGGCGCAGGATTCATTTATGGTATTACCTTGGAAATAATAATCAGAAGTGGAAATTAATTGACATTGGAAATGGTTATTGGGCATTCCAGGGAACTTATGGAAGCAAACGCTTTTCTGTAAAAGAGGATGAGATTGATGGCGTAAAGTGTTACACGGCAGTAACGGCTGACGTGAATAAGGAGGATTCTGCACAACAGTGGAAATTAGAACGTGTTGGGAATCACTATAAACTCATTAACCGTATGGCTGCAGAAGAAGCGAAGAAGGATATGGTGCTTTCTGTATATAACGACTCTAAGGAAACAGATGCAACGTTATATCTGGCAGAATATACGGAGGGGAAAGACAGTCAGTTATTTAGTGTAGACGGCGGAATAAGGTCAGAAGATACAGGAGAAGTAAAAGAGATTCAAAATGAACAGTCAGCAGATGATTATGCTCCAAACGGCTCCCAGTACGAAGTGACAGATCCTGTGATTCCGGAAAAGTTTGATCCATCTGTAACTGTCAAAGACGGAAGCGCTCTTCGCTACGAAGCTGAAAACGCGGCTTTAGAAAAGGGAGCCGTCCTGGCAACGGATCATAAAGGTTACTCTGGCAGTGGATTTGTGGGAGGTATGTATAATGGAGATGCATCTATTACCTTTAAGATTAACGTTGAAACAGCAGGAAATTATACTCTGGCATTGGGTTATTCCTATGGTTTTGATGGTAAAGGCGCAGCAGCTACTTATTTAAATGGAGAAAAGATAGATCCTGCTCCGCTTCCTTCTAGCGGTAACTGGGATACATGGTCTGAAAGCACATTTAATCTTGACCTAAGGGAGGGCGTCAATACGATTGTATTCCTCAACCGCAGTGAAGAGGCAGACGGTTTAAAGGGCGATGCAAACTACGATTATCTTGATGTAAGTAAATATCCGAATACGGTAGCGGCTGATGAAACACACTATACGCGGCTTGACGGCGGGACAGGAAAAAGATATGAGGCGGAGGATGCAGTATTAGCAGGGTCTGCTGTTGAATCAGATCATCAGGGATTTTCAGGAAGCGGATATGTTGGTAAGATGTACGTCGGCAGCGCTAAATTTGAAATTCAGGTGGCAGTTGAGGAGGCAGGGGAGTATGATTTACAATTACGTTACGCAAATGGCCATGGAGAAGACGTGGAAGATAAATGCGCAGCTGTATTTGTAAACGGGAAATACGAGCAGGCCATCTCATTACCCAAGACTGGCAGCTGGGGCACATGGGGTACAACAGAACGCGTGAAGCTGAAATTGAATGCCGGTGTGAGCACGATCGCATTTGTCAATAGTTCGTATTATGCCGGACATGCAGCGGACGTCAACTATGATTATCTGGACCTGTTTGTCAAAATGACGTCAGAGCCAGCTAATAAGAATGCGTTAGAAGCAGCGATGGAGCGGCCAAAGGGACTGGAAGAAACAGATTATACGGCAGCAAGCTGGGCAGCGCTGCAGGATGCGGTTAAGACAGCCGAGGCGGTATGGAAAAAGGAAGAGGCAACTCAGGAAGAAGTGAATGCAGCAACCCAGGGCCTCAGAGATGCATTGGAAAAGCTGGTATGGATAGACAAGTCCGGCCTGGAAGATGCCATTAAGCGCGCCAGAGAAAAAAGAGAAGCAGATTACACGGCAGCAAGCTGGGCAGCAATGCAGGAGGCGCTTGCGAAAGCAAACACTGTGGAGGCGAATAGAGATGCCGTGCAGGAAGTAATAGATCAGGCTACTTTTGAGCTAAACGATGCGATCTGGAAGCTGGAGGCGGCAAATGAAGTCAATAAGAATGCGCTAAAAGCGGCAATAGAGCGTACAAAGAAGCTGACAGCAACAAATTATACGGCAGCAAGCTGGACAGCTATGCAGACGGCGCTTGCGGCAGCTAATGAGGCTGTGGATAGCGGAGCAGTCTCCCAGGCAGAAGTAGATGCGGCAACAGCAGGACTCAGAAAGGCTCTCGATGAGCTGGTATGGGTAGATAAGTCCGGTCTGAAAAATGCCATTGAGCGTGCAGGCGAAAGAAAAGAGGGGGATTACCAGGACAAAGCAGAAGAGTGGGCGGCAATGCAGACGGCGCTTGCAGAGGCGGAGGCAGTATATGAGAATGCCGATGCAGTGCAGGACGAAGTGGATGCTGCGACCGATAAACTTAGCAGCGCTCTAAGGGCGCTCGACGCGGAAGGAACGGTCAATAAGAATGAGTTAAGTGCAGCGATCGACAGGAAAAAGAATCTGAAAGAAACAGATTATACAGCAGCAAGCTGGGCGGTATTACAGCAGGCGCTTGAGAAAGCCAGTGAGGTAATGGAAAGCGAGGCTGCCACCCAGGCGGAAGTAAATGAGGCAACAATTGCACTTAGGGAAGCTTTTACAAGGTTGGTGTGGGCAGACAAGTCCGGTCTGAAAAATGCCATTGAGCGTGCCGGAGAAAGAAACGAAGCCAATTACACAGCAGCAAGCTGGGCGGCAATGCAGGCGGCGCTTGAGAAAGCAAAGGCTGTAGCGGCAAATGCAGACGCCGTACAGTTAGAGATAGATCAGGCAACCTTTGAGCTGAGCGAGGCGCTCCGGAAGTTGGAAACGAAAACGGGAGTCAATAAGGATGCGTTAAGTGCGGCAATAGACAGAACAAAGGAACTGAAGGAAACGGATTACACAGCAGCAAGCTGGGCAGCGCTGCAGGAGGCCCTTAAGACAGCCAATGGGGCAATGGAAAGCGAAACTCTTACCCAGGAGGAAGTAAACACGGCGGCAGAATTACTCAGAGCGGCTATCAGAGAGCTGGCGAGGGTAGACAAATCCGGCCTTCAGGCAGCAATTGACCGTGCAAACGAAAGAAAGGAAGAAGAATATACAAAGGAAAGCTGGTCAGCAATGCAGGCAGCGCTTGCGAAGGCGAAGGAAGTGTATGAGAATGCCAATGCAGTGCAGAAGGAGATAGATGCAGCAACCTTTGAACTCAGTGAGGCGCTCCGGAATCTGAAATATGCGGAACCGGAGAAGGAGGCACTGAATTCCGCCATCAATTCAGCAAAGGCCTTAAAGAAAGAAGACTATACTCCGGAGGCATGGGCAGTATTCCAAAAGGCACTGGCAGACGCAGAAGCAGTCTTCAATAATCCGTCGGCTACAAAGGAACAGAGAGCAGCAGCAGCATCAGCGCTCCAAAAGGCGATTGAGGAAGTGAAAAAGCACTCTGTAAACCAGACGGTAAATCCTCCTGTAAATGAGGCCGTAAAGGTAAACAAGATCACTATATCCGGACTTTCCAGAAAAATCGCAGCAGGAAAGAAGGTAAAACTCTCTGTAAAGGTTTCTCCGGCTAATGCGGCGAACAAAGGCGTTACGTGGAAATCCAGCAATAAGAAGGTTGCAACAGTAAACAGCGCCGGTGTTGTTACGATGAAGAAAAACTCCGGCGGTAAGAAGGTGACGATTACCGCAACAGCCAGGGATGGAAGTAAGGTAAAAGCAACATATAAGATTACCTCCATGAAAGGCAGAGTGACAAAGATTTCGATGAAAGGAAAGAAAACCGTTAAGGCCGGAAAATCATTGAAGCTGAAGGCTGTGGTCAAAGCGGGAAAGAAAGCGAACAAGAAGCTCAGATGGACGACCAGCAATAAGAAATACGCAACAGTAAGCAGTTCCGGAAAGGTAAAGGCCTTTAAAGCCGGAAAAGGCAAAACAGTAAAGATTACTGCAGCGGCAACAGATGGGACAGGAAAAAAGAAGTCCATCAAAATCAGAATAAAATAGTTCAATATAAAGGGCTGCCAGGAAAAGGGCAGCCCTAAATGCCAATCGGCGGGACACCTGCTACGGAATCTCTGCCCCATCGCTTGTGTACAGGCCAGACATAGGACTGAACAGGCGCTTATCTAGTCGGATCTCAAAGAGGAATACATGGCCACGCCCAGGATTACCGCTCCGCCAGTCAGCTCCCGTATATTCGGAACTTCTCCAAGAAACAAGAGGGCATAGAAGATTCCGTAGACGGTCTCCATCCCGGATATGATCCCGGCGGTCTGTGCCTTTACATTTTTCTGTGCCGTCACATAGAGGGAATGGGCGAAGGCCGTACAGACAAGTCCCACGAATGCAATTCCGGCAAGATCCTGGGGCCGCCATGTTGTTTCCACGAGAAAAAGGGCAGGGAAAAGGACTATGGCGGCAGAGCCCTGCTCATACAGACAGATGGTCCGGGCTTCATACCGGGATGAGAAGTAACGATTCGCAAGTGTCAGGACGGCATAAGTAAAGCTTGAGATCAATCCCCAGACAATTCCGACGGTAGTATGGTTGCCCATAGAGAATTCGGGAATGGTAATCAGAACCCCAATAAACAGAAGCAGGGCGCTGACCAGTCCCTGCCCGCGTATTCTCTCATGAAATACAAGCGGTTCCAGGAAGGTGAGGAAGAGTGGGAAGGTGGAAAAGGTGATTGTCCCGATTGCCACAGTCGATACCTGTATGGACTGGAAGAAGGTAGTCCAGTGAACCGCCATAACTGTGCCGGCTGCGATGATGAGGCATACATCCCTGCCTGAATTCAGACGCAGCCGGTCCTTTTTAATGATGGCAATCAAAAGAAGGAGCAGGGAAGAGCAGATGACCCTTCCGAGTGCCGTGATGACTGCAGATACTGCTACAAACTGTGCGGCAACACCGGCCAGCCCGAAAAGCATGACGGCAATGTGCAGGTACAGGATGCTTTTGTTAAAATACTTATGTGTGCCCATGAAGGCTCCTTTCATTTTAAATGGATTTGCGAATGTTACTGTGAACGGAGTGAACAGTAACTATTTATGAGTCAGTTACTCTGTGTCTTACATGATATTATTGTAGCATAAAGGGGGTTTTAAATCTAACATTTATATTCTGTATTCCCTAAACTCTTTAAACATGGTATACTGTAAATAATGAAACATTTGGCGCATTCTTAATGGAATGTAGTTCCTATGTAACGACTCAGCAGTTACATTCTTATTATAAAAGCAGGGGGGATTGGAATGACAGAACAATTGATAAAGGAAATTAAGCATATTCAGAAGTGCCTGATCAACAAGGAGATGACTGGTGAAGACTGGGAGGAGAAGATGGAAGCTGTCAAGAAGCTTGAGGATGTGTCCACCTATCTGAAGGACGCACTCGGAAGGGGTATTGAGTTTTGATTTCAGGGCTTGTATTTGATATGGACGGGCTGCTTCTGGATTCGGAGAGAATTGT
>CAJUPF010000099.1 GCA_910588565.1 uncultured Lachnospiraceae bacterium | reverse complement strand
GCATCCGGCGGCGGTACCGGACGTACCCTTCACCCGGACAACATGGCTGCAGGCCCGGCTTCTTATGGTATGACAGATACTATGGGACGTATGCACTCTGACGCACAGTTTGCAGGCTCCTCTTCTGTTCCTGCCCATGTAGAAATGATGGGTCTGATCGGAATGGGCAATAACCCAATGGTAGGCGCTACCGTTGCTGTAGCAGTTTCTGTTGAAGAAGCAGCGAAAGCTGGGAAGTTCTAAGCAAAACCCTTGTAAAATCAAGACTTTTGGGACTTACAGAGAAAAATCTGTAAGTCCCCCTTTTTATATCGTTTTCAAAAAATATGCCAAAACAGATTCATGTTCCTCCATATTGCAGACCTCAATACTTCACTTAAAACACGGTAAACGCAGCTCCTGCGCTGACAAGGCGTCCGTGCCTGCAAACCGGGATACGAAGACTGTATCAAGGATAACCGAACTCGATCAGTAATTCCGCTTTAGAAAAACCAAGTCTTTCCCACGCCTGACGGTATCTGGTATCCGCTTTGTCTCCATCCCAAAACATTGTGACTGTGATCGCTTCAGAATGTTTATTCTCCTTTTCATATATCTTGCGGTTTTCTATGATTTTAACACAAGATTTCTCTCTATGATAGAATGGTTACCCCTCCATCATCATCAAAATACTCAGGCAAAATTCTCCATGTTCCGCCACAATATCCACACCTCCGGCATATTTTTCCGCCACTCTGCGGATATTGGCCAGACCATAACCATGACCTTCTGCCTCTTTTTGGGTCATTGGCAGTCCCTGTTTTGTATCCCATTGTAAGTTCCCGGAAAAACTGTTGCGTATTTCCAGCATATACGCATTTTTTCTGCAATAGGAAAAAACAGATATATATGGATTTTCCCGTTCCTTTGCATGTTCTAAAGCATTCTGTAAGGCATTATTTAAGATGACACTAATATCAAAAGCATTTATCACAGAACCACAAGGATACCAAAACTCCAGCTCAAACCGAATTTTACGTCGTTGGGCTTCCTCCTCTATCTCCTGTAAAATCACATCTGTAACAGGATTTCCGCTGTTGATTTCTCTGGTTACACTGGAAAGCGCTTTTTTTAACTCCGTACTGTAGGCTTTCGCTTCCTCAAGCTCATTCCTGGCATACAGCCGCTCTAAAGTAATCAGATGATTGGCCATATCATGCCGGATATTTCGGATATTCTGATATAGTCCTTCCACCTGTTCAATATGCTGCCTGATACTGTCAATCTGGGCAATAAATAATTCTTTCTGCAGCTTATCCTCCTGTTTTGCCCGGATACTCTGATACAATACAATCACGATCACAACCAAAATCACAGATACCGCATAGTAAAAGCATGACAGCATATCATAATACTCCATCACAGTCCCGGTTTCATTAATATAAAAGTAGCGGTAATACTGCATAATTCCATACCCCATTGCCCCTATACAGGAAGGAATCAGCAGCATAAACAGTTCCCTGCTTTCCATATCAGCCTGCTTATAGGCATATGCTTTTACAATACACCCTATACCAGCCGCTATAACCGAAACCTCCGCCGCCAGATAAAGCATACAGACTCCTATATACAAAGGAAAATACAAGTTTTGATGCTCCGCCATATATTCTGTTTGTTCTGCAAAACCGTAAAAATTATCATACAGGATTTCTGCTATTGCAGAAGAAAAACAATACAGGGAAAAAAATGTTACCACAAAATAAGCTTTCTGCCTGTAATTTCTCCTGTCTGTCCGGCATATCACCAAAAATACTGCAAACATAACGACGCCGTATGTCATAAAATACCCCAGACGCAGAGGACGAAACAGCAGCATAACCAGGGAGTATACCATTCCCCCGTAAAAAGCCCCCTTTTTCTGTTTCAGAAACGGTTTTATAAACCGGCTGAAAAAATATCCCATAAGAATGATTTCAATCGCCGGAACTATACTGGAAACAATACGATAACGGCTTTCCATCTGCTACCTTCCCTTCCTCTGGTTATACCTCAGATAGCATTTTACAAAATCCGGATAATTCTTCTTTGCCATAAGCGCCTGTCCTTTTTCCAGATAAATTTTTGCCGCGTTATATTTTTTGATATAATGAAAATTTACAAGATATGCCCTGTGGGAACGATAAAAGTCATCCCCCGTCTGTTCTTCTAATTCCTTCATTTTGCCATAATATTCAATATCTGCGTCCATGGTATGCAAAATAATTTTCCGGTTAAATACTTCTGCGTACACAATATCCTTAAGATTGACAGAAATATGGCTGCCTTTCGCCGTAATCAGCAGTTTGGGATTTTCTTCTCTGGAAAAAATCTCTATCTCCCTGCGTTCCAGCTGGTTTACCGCGTTTTGCAACACCATAAAAAATTTTTCATCTGTGAAAGGTTTTACCAGATAGTGAAACGCTCCTACGTCAAATGCCTGAAATACATATTCCTTTATAGCCGTTACAAAAATAATAATAAGCGCTTTCTGCTCTCTTCGGAGCTTTCTTGCGGTTTCCATGCCATCCATTCCCGGCATCTGGATATCCAGAAACAAAATATCCGGCTGCCGCTTTGCTTCCAGTACCTCCTGTCCGGACGCAAAAAATACAATATCTGCCGATGGATAAAGCCTTCCTGCTTTATCCGCAATTAGTTCCCGGATTTCCCTTTGATCGTCACATATTCCAAAAAGCAAGCTTCCACCTCCAAAAGTTTGCAACGGTACAAACTATTATATTATATCGGCAGGAATAAAGCCAGAAACAGGCTAAATGTTGCAAAAGAACCTTTTTGTGTTGTAAAAAAAGAAAGACTTCCCAATAAGAAATCCTTCCCTTACATAATTTTTAAAATTTCCAGTGAACGAAATTCATGATCTGTCTGTGCCGCAAAAAAACGATCCAAAATTTGTTCCAGTTTTTGCAGTACCTGCCCGGAAACAGCAAATGTATAAAGCCGCTCCAGTTTTGCCGACAAAATATACTGCATCGTATACAATTCTGTTTCTTCCAGCCGTACGCCGTCTGTACCAGGCCCGCATTCTTTACAAAGCATTCCCTGCTTTGATGTGGAAAACCAGGCAAGCTCTTCTTCTTTTTTGCAATGCTGGCAGAAAAACAGATTCGGATATTCCCCTTCCGCCAAAAGCGCCCGCAGTTCAAAAATTCTTCTTACCAGACGGTTATCCAGCGTCTCTTTTTCCAATGCCCGAAGCGTCTGATACAGCAATTTCAGAAGCTCCTTTTCATCATTATTTTCATGGGCAAAATAATTCGCAATTTCCAGAAAATAAAAACCATAGCAGGCAGCGGACGGATCTGCCGAGAGACTTCTGAAATAGTTGGAAATCGTAGCCTTTATCAGGTTATATGTACTGCGTCCTTCAAACAATTCAAATTCCCCAAAAGAAAAAGGGCTGGTTGCAGCCAGAAGCTGGCTGGTGGGACGTCTTGCTCCTCTTGCAAAAGCTGTAATCTTCCCTCTCTCTTTTGTTAAAACGGTGATCCGTTTGTCATACTCTCCAATCGGCATGGCATTTAACACCATCCCTGTCAGAATCACGCTCTGTCCCATAACTGCCCGTTCCTCTTTCTAATTGCTCTGCTGCTTCTTTTGCAGCCTTTTCTGCAGTACTCTGGCGGTAAGTCAGATAATCTGAAATCTTTCCGCTTAACTCAAAATTCTTCCATGCATCGATCGCCATCTGCCGTCATCTCCTAAGTAGTTTGCCGCTGCCTTTGTTCCTGCAGCAGTCCTAATACTTAGGGTAACCTTCTTTAAGAGAATCATACCAGATAAAAATTGGTATTACTCATCTTTGCGATAGCCGAAATTTTTAATTAAGTAGTCAGAATCACGCCAGTCTTTTTTTACTTTTACCCAAAGCTTTAAGTTCACCTTACATTCCAGCAGACGTTCGATTTCAAACCGGGCGTTACTGCCGATTTTCTTTAACATTTCGCCGCCTTTGCCGATAATAATGCCCTTATGGGATTCCCTCTCACAGATCACAGTCGCGTCGATATCCATAATCCGCTCTTTTGACGCGCTTCTTCTCTTTTTCATCCGTTCAATCGTAACTGCAATTCCATGGGGAACCTCCTCATCCAGCGCATGCAGGGATTTTTCCCGGATAATCTCGGCCACAATCTGCCGCTGCGGCTGATCCGTCACCATATCCTCATCAAAAAACAGCGGGCCATAGGGAAGATATTTAAAAATCGTATCAATCACATCGTCCAGGTTATGTCCCCGCAGCGCAGAAGCGGGAATAATCTCAGCAAAATCATATACTTTACGGTAAGTGTCAATATATTCCAGTATTTTTTCTTTTTCCACCATATCAACCTTATTGATAATTAAAATAACCGGAAGTTTTGTTTTCTGCAGCTGTTCAATAATATGCTGCTCTCCTGCGCCGATATAATTGCCCGGCTCCACCAGCCAGAGAATCACATCCACATCTTTTAGCGTGCCTTCCGCCACATTTACCATATATTCTCCCAGCTTGTTCTTTGCCTGATGAATCCCCGGCGTATCTACGAATACAATCTGTCCCCGTTCCATATCGGTATAAACGGTCTGAATCCGGTTTCTTGTCGTCTGGGGCTTATTAGAAGTAATCGCAATTTTCTGGCCAATCAGATGATTCATCAGCGTTGACTTCCCCACATTCGGCCTTCCGATAATAGTTACAAATCCTGATTTTAAATGTTCCTCCATATAATTCCTTTCTCTCTAAACTGACAGCCTAACAGCCATCTGCTCTAAAACAACTGTTCCGTTGTGTCAAATAATGCCTGCTGTTGTCTGATTTTATCTTCATTTCCAATTACACAAAAATTATTCTGAGAAAGCACGGCCTCAGTCAAATCCGCAAGTTTCCGGATATCCTCTTCCGTAGCTCTTAGAACCTCGTCCCGTTCCCGCTGAATATCTTCATTGGTAATTCCTGTAAAATACGCCGCTATCGATCGCATTCCTTTTGCCGCAGGATTCAGCGGCGTATCTAATTCGCTTACCGTTCCAATGATATACTTTGTCATATCCCGCTCGTCTGCCGTAAAGCTCCTGATATATGCCGGGATCTGCTCATATACTTCATTTGTTTTTTCCAGGTTGGGATCGCGGTAGGAAGAAAAATAAGCATTTCCGTTTCGCAGAAACGATCCGCCGCAGCCATAAGCTCCGCCTTTGACACGCACATTCAGCCAGAGGTAATCGTAGCTTAAAATCACTTTCAGAATCTTGAGTGCGCCTGTATAAGAAAATCCTTTCTGTTTAAAGTTTCCCGCTCTTGAAACATACTGTACTTTGGAGGCATCCATAAACCCTTCGTTTTTCTGCGTACAGATAATATTCGCCGGGGCGCACTCCTTTTGCGCATAAGGAAGCTTTTCTTTCAGTGCATGAACCGCCGCCGGAACGTTTTGAAATCCCTCTTTGTCGCAGGTAATTCCCACAATCAATCCTTCTTTTGTAAAAACAAGGCGAGTCAGTTCCTTTAATTTAGCAATTAATTCTGTTTTCTTTTCTTCAAAATTCTCCTCATAAGATTTTACCACACGATAAAAACCGATTCCCAATGTCAGATCGTTATACCGCGCCGTTTCTGAAAAATAGGACATCGCCCGGATCGCGGAAACAGAATTACCGGCAGAGGATAACGTCATCTGCAGCCTGGATTTTACTTCGGCAAGTATTTCACGCAGACGTTTTTCATCTTCCAGCCTGGAATGAAGCAATATCTCTTCCAACAATTCCATTGCCTTTGGCAGTTTGTCCTGCAATACTTTTGTTCTGACTTCAAATTTGGCTTCATATCTGTCTTCTTCCCTGGAATGGGCATAGGTTATAATGGAAGAAGACATGCCTCCTGTTTCCATATTAATCTCATTCGCCAAATCGCTGTAGGTATACTGCCGGGTATCTATATAGCCCAGTACAGCCTTTAAAATACCAAGGTAAGGAAGGTCTTCTTCGGAAATGGAACGAATATCAAACAACATGTTTAAGTACAAAATACCATTGGAAAAAAGTTCGGAATGCAAAATCTTTGTCCCGTCCGCCTCAAGTTCTTTCAGATGCAGCGGCATTGCTTCTTTTTTCATATCCGACCGCTCTAACATCGGTATTTTTTCCAGTTCTTCCTTCGTGGAAGGTTCCTCCTGGTACTGCTTTAAATGAGCTGTCTGTGCAGTCAGCGCTTCGATATCTGTCTCGCTTAAGCTCTCTTTGTAAGCATTCAGCTTTGCCGCCAGCGCTTCTTCATTTCTGGCATTTTGTCCCCGTTCCGGCTCAATCGTAACCATGGATATATGGGAATTGTCTATCATATAATCGCGGATCAGGGTTTCAAAATAATCCGTATCCACCTGTTCCCGCAGGAATTGGAAAATTTCCAGGGACTCTAAATGCATAAACGGAAGCGTATCGTCATAAAGCCAGCTATCTAACATCTGAAGACCATAAATCAGGCCCTTGGGATAGGAGCCGAAATCAGATTCCCGGTACTTAAACTCTGAGCTGTTAATTCCGGCAAGCAGCGCTTTTTTATTCAGGCCGCCTTTTGCCTGCTCCTTTAATACGGTCCGGATGGTTTTGACAAACCGTTCCTCGTCCGCTTTATTGGCATTCTTGGCGATAATAGAAAACATTGGCTGGTAAATACCATTGTCATAAGATCCCATAATATCTTTGCCGATTCCCGCGTCGATCAAAGCCTTTTTCAGCGGTGCGCCTGGCGCGTTTAACAGAGCATAGTCCAGAATTTCAAACGCCTGGTAGAGTTTTTTGTCAAGCACATCTCCAACCACCATATTGTAGGAGAGGTAGGTATTATCTTCTAATGGCTCATTACTTGCCACAGGGTATTTTTTACTGATTTTGCGAATTTCTGAAAATGGCTGTTGCCTGCGGATTCCGGAATCTATGGAAATCGCTTCGTATTCTGAAAGATAAGCCCGATCCAGCCATTCCAGTTTTTCTTCTACATCCATATCTCCATAGAGATAGAGATAGGAATTGCAGGGATGGTAATAGCTTCTGTGAAAATCCAGATAGTCTTCATACGTCAAATCCGGGATACAGCTGGGATCGCCGCCAGATTCATTTCCATAAGAGGTATCCGGAAACAAAGAATTTAAAATTTCTCTGTCTAGTACCCCCTCCGGAGAAGAAAACGCGCCTTTCATTTCATTGTAGACAACGCCGTTTAAGGTAATCGGGGCGTCTTTGTCTTCTAATTCATAATGCCAGCCTTCCTGCCGGAAAATCTCTTCTTTTTTGTAAATATTCGGGTGCAGTACAGCATCCATATATACGTCCATCAGGTTCTGGAAATCCTGATCGTTGCAGCTTGCCACCGGATAAACGGTTTTATCCGGATAGGTCATGGCATTTAAAAAGGTATTTAAGGAGCCTTTGACCAGTTCTACAAAAGGGTCCTTTGCCGGAAACTTTGCAGAACCGCATAATACCGTATGTTCTACTATATGCGCAACTCCGGTACTGTCTGACGGAGGGGTGCGGAACCCGATATAGAATACCTTGTTCTCATCATCATTGGATACGACAGCGATTCTGGCGCCGCTTTTTTTATGGCGCCAAAGATAGCCCTTTGAATTTAAGTCTGTCAGATTTTTTTCCTGGATCAGTTCGTAGACATTTAATAGTTCTGGTTTCAAAATTAATTCCTCCACTTATAGATTTGCATATAATATGTGATATGGTAAAATTGCAGCGAATTTCCCATATAGTGAAAAGAGGGTGCGTAAACACCCTCTTGGTTATTCTTTCCTGTTTCTTATTCCTTTATGTAATTCTAAAGGATTCGGCATGCGTCTGGGGATTGTATCCCAGGAATAAAATTCCAGTCACACTCTAGCATATATTTGGAAATTTGTCAAACAGCGAGAGCCGTTCTCCAGGATAAACTTATAAAATTACAAAAATATTACATTTAACAAACATAGCAAATGGAACATTCCACTTTTATCCATATATGACATAATAGTTTTAGTAAACGAGGCAATGGAGGAAACTATTATGTCAAAAAAATTAACCAGGCCGGAAATGCTGCAGAACCTTTTTGAAGGAAATGGCATTTCGTCTGATTCCGTAGAATTAGACGATGCGCTGATCCGGGATGTCCAAAAATATGCGGATGGCGTATAGGATTGCCTTTATCCTTCCTATGTAAAGCATAAGCTTAGCGACATCATTATGATTGTGTTTTTTGCAATGCCGGCCAATGCATTAGCGTTAAAAACGCTGATACTCCACTTGAACAGCCAGTGCCCTACGCTTATAAAACGGCAACGCCGACATTTATTTCAAGTGTAAGGGAAAGAAGCCGCTGACCGAAGCCGAGCAA
>CAJUPF010000098.1 GCA_910588565.1 uncultured Lachnospiraceae bacterium | reverse complement strand
CTGCTTTATTGGCCGGATGCCCTGCAGCGGGGTGCAGGGCACCGTGAATAGTAACAGCGAGTGTTACTTTTCACAATGAACCTGACTGATCCCTGGCCGTTATCTCTGCTTCTGCTTCCTGTTTAAATTCTTCCATCTGCAGCGGGCTCATTTCCGGCAGCTCTTCCAGGGAATGAATGCCGAAATTGCGCAGGAATTCCTCCGTTGTGCCAAAGAGCATCGGCCTGCCTGGTGCATCCAGACGTCCCAGTTCACTGACAAGGTTATATTCTACCAGTTTACTGACTGCATGTTCGCAGGAAACACCACGGATTTTCTCAATCTCTGCCTTTGTGACCGGCTGCTTGTATGCAATAATGGACAGCGTCTCCAATAACACATCTGTCAGCACATGCTTTTTGGGCTGTCTGGCAATCCGAATCAGATATTCATATGTATTCCGGCTTGTACACATCTGGTAGGAATCTTCCAGTTCCATAATCCGCATTCCCCGGTCTGCCGTCTCATATTCCTCTGCCAGCTCTTCAATCAGATGTTTGGTATCTTCCTTTCCCAGTTCAATTGCTCCTGCTATTTTTTCCAGTTCTACAGATTTACCCATGGTAAAAAGTATAGATTCTATAATTGACTTATATGCTTTATCGTTCATTCCAACCTCGGTATTTATGCGGCAACTTTTGATTCAATCTCAATATCATCAAACAGATGCTCCTGTATTATTGTAATTTTCCCCAGTTTCATCAATTCTAAAATCGCCAGGAAACTGACAATCATTTCCATCTTACTGCCCTGGGATTCCAAGAGATTTCGGAAGCGAAAGCGTTTATGTGCAGCAGCATACTGTTCTAAGTATGCCATTTTCTCCGACAGGGAAACCTCTTCTTTTTCTATTTTACCAAATCCGGCACGGATTTTATCGATTTTATTCTCCTGCCTGCGCATAACAGACTGAAAAATATCATTTAATTTATGCAGCGTAAGCCCAGACATCAATTCCTGCAGATTGACAGGAGCTTCATACGCCAGGATTTCTGACGGAATTGTCGGCGCTTTAAACAAAACCCGCTCCGCATCAACCTGACGGTCTTTCAGTTCATACGACATACATTTATACATCTTGTACTCTAAAAGCTGCTGCATCAGCTCCGCCCTGGGATCCTCTTCTTCTCCGTCTTCGTTTACTTCTCTAGGCAGCAGCATCTTGGATTTAATAGCAATCAGTGTAGACGCCATCACCAGAAACTCACTCATACTGTTTAAATCCCACTGCTGGATATATTCCAGATACTGATTGGTGATTTCCACAATCGGGATATCATAAATACTGACTTTATTCTTGTCCAGCAAATGAAGCAGCAAGTCCAAAGGTCCCTCAAATGCCTGCAGTTTTACCGTTAATTCCATATCTGATTTTACTCGTCCTTTTCTATTCTTGGCAGGAAATATTCTAGTTTATTTTTGCCAAAATTGCAAGTTTTGGTCATAAATTTTTCCAGAAAAGATTACAATATAGCAGAGACTTTGTAACAATTTATGGAGGTACTATTGATGCATTCCTTCTTATCGCTTTTCTTAAGCCTGCAAATCCTGCTTTATTCCGCTTTGTTTCCATCTGCCTTTCCTGCGGCTTCCCATCTGCTTCTGACAGAATCTGAGCCGCAAAGTACAACGGAAACCACACCGCAGAACACAGCGGACAATTCCACTGCCGTATCTGTCAGCGCTCCGAGCGCAGTTCTGATGGAGGCCTCTACCGGAGCCATGGTTTATGAAAAAGATTCCCATGCCATCCGGAATCCAGCCAGCATTACCAAAATTATGACGCTCATACTGATTTTTGACGCTTTAAAAAACGGCAGTATCCATCTGACAGATACGGTAACCGTTTCCGAACACGCCTCCAGTATGGGCGGTTCCCAGGTTTTTCTGGAAACCGGAGAAACACAGACGGTGGAAACAATGATCAAATGTATCAGTATTTCAAGTGCCAACGACGCATGGGCGTCATTGTGTTATAGTAGACAATTCATTACGAAATTTGCAATACAGATTGACAGAACCATCCTGGTTCACCTCTATTTTTTCTACTAATTCTAAAACCACATCCCTTGTCAATACCTCTATTCCCATATGATTGATAAAACTCTCTGTCCAGGCATTATAACCGGCATCCGATTCTTGCTGCAGGCGGGATTTTTTTTCCAGTTCTGCCTGCTGCCGCTTTAACTGTTCTGTTTCTGCGTCATATTCCGCACAATAGCTTTTGTATTCTTCTTTTGAAATCAGCTCTTCCATATAGTTTTCATAGGTCTTCCGCTTATACCGCTCCAATCTGGCAAGGCGTCTGCCAATTTGTTCTGTCTGTGCCTGATAACTATCCTCTGCTTCAGCAGAAACCGGGATTCTTTTCAATACTTCCCGGTCTTCCTCTGTTAAAATTTTCTCTGCCTCTTTCTGCAAAGCTGCTAAAACTGCCCGTTCCAAAGCCTTGTTATCCATGCTGTGACTGCTGCAGAACCGCTTTCCCTGCGTTTTATAGGTCTTGCAGATATAGCCGGTAAAACCTTCCCCGCTGCGTCTTGCATACTTCCTTGCCATAGCATGTTTGCAATCTGCACAGTAAATCAGGCCGGAAAAAATGCCCTTTGCCTCCAGGGAACCAACGCTTCTGGTACGGGTCTTCTGCAGTTTCTGTACCAGAAAAAACTGATCCGGATCAATAATAGCCTCGTGGGTATTTTTAACAACAATCCACTGTTCCTTTGGAAGTTTCCGTTTCGTCCTGTCTTTATAAGACAAGGTATTTACTTTATTTTGAATGAGATGACCAATATATGTTTCGTTGTTTAATATCGTATGAATGGTCTGATAAGACCATGTTTTTGTCGTCTCCCTGGCATGGGAATTGTAATAATTTTCACCCAGGACTTCCCGCTTGTACAAGGTTGGGATTAAAATGCCTTCTGATGATAAAACAGAACCGATTCTGGCTTTTCCATAGCCTGACAGATATAACTGATAGATTCTTTTCACCACCTGGGCAGCATAGGGATCGACAATCAGATGATTATGGTTTCCGGGATCTTTTCGATAGCCATAGGGGCAGGACGAGCCTAAAAACTCTCCGTTTTTCATTTTTGCTTTCAGGGAACTTCGGATATTCCGGGACAAATCTTCACAATACCATTCGTTGACAAGCCCATTGATCTGCCTGCTTTTTTTATTGCCCTCATTCTCCGTATCCACACTGTCCGCAACGCCAATAAAGCGGATTCCAAGATTGGCAAGCTCATGATGCAGATATTTCTCAATATGTTCCATATTTCTTGAAAATCTGGACTGGGTTTTTGCAATAATAACATCAAAATCTCCGGCTTTTGCATCCGTCATCATTTTTTCAAACTCCGGCCTGTCATCATAGAGTCCGCTTTCATCATCATCTGAATAGACCCGCACAATTTCAAACCTGTGCGACAGCGCATAATCTGTCAGAAGCAGCTTCTGGTTTTTGATACTGGCGCTGTCCTCTCCCTTACTGGCTTTACAAGCGTCTTCCTTGCTCAGCCTCAGATACAATACAGCACGGTTACCTTTCATGCTGCACGCTTTCTGCCGTCCTGCGGCGGATCAGTACATGTTCCATACAATCCCGCAGCGTTTTCGTTCCGTAGATTACATTTACTTTCACTGGCGGCTTATCTTTTTTCAAATCCAAACCTCATGATATATTGTCTGTTTATTGTATTCTTTGGGGCGGTTGTCTTATGCGAAAAAACGACCTCTTATACTAAAAAGGCGGACATATAGTCCGCCTCTTTTTACTATTTCCAGGTTAATTTGTAATAGCCATTGCATGTTCTGCTGGCTGGTTTGATCTGTACATAATAGGTACCTGTTCTATGCTTCTTGGAAGAATTATAGAACATTGTGCTTTTGCCCCAGTTACGAGGATATTTGTAATCGCCTATATTCTCCCTGCACGAGATCGTACCGCTTGACCTGTTTCCAGATCCTGGTCCGATAATTGTTATATTCACATTACCTGTCAGATAAGGCGTAATAGATAATTTTATACCAGCAGGTTTTGACAGTTTGAATTTATAATAATGAGTAGAGGATGTTCCTGCTGTAATAACACTTGTAACTGCTTTTTTCTTTTTCAATGTTGCAGCTTTTTTCTTGCTTGTCTTAACATTATTCTTTACTTTCGTCAGCTTTCCAGTGACTTTTACACCACCGTAAGATGCAACACCAATATAATACGTCTTATTCTTCTTTACACCATAGTATTCTGTTAAAAATGCTTTGGTTGTAGACTGTGTGTCAAACTCAAGCGCAGCAGATAATGCTTTGTTCTTCTTAGAATCATACAGCTGTACATCTCCATAAGGATAAGATACAACATTTGAATTCCCTGAAAACTTAAGCTGAAGATAACCGTCTGCGTTCGGCTTAAATTTAATCCAGTTCAATGCTCCTGTATTTGCATAACATGTATCATCTGTAATACTAGCCGTACCACCCCTCTTACCAAAACTCAAATCAGCTGCATTCGCTGTCTCCGGCCCTGCAACGACTGCTACCGAAAGCATCATAACTGCTGCAAGCACAAGGCTTATCACTCTGTTAAATAAACTTTTTCTCTCTCTTTTCATGTTACATCAAGTTCCTTTCCATATTATATTTTGTAATTTAAATTACAAGAAAGATTGTACCACATTCGTACTGCTTTTTCAATCTTACCGCTGAAATATTTTTTTAATTTTTCATTAAAGCTATTTCCGAAGCTCAATCCCCATCGTTTCAAGCGCCTTTAATATCCTGTCCATTGCCTCTGTGATATCCGCCTCTTCGAGATTCTTCTCTGTTCCACGGAAGGTAAGCGAATATGCGATGGATTTATACCCCGCAGTAATCTGTTTTCCTTCGTAAATATCGAACAGCTGATAGCTTTCGAGATATACTCCGCCTTTTGCGTCAAAGACTTCCTCGATATCCCCCGCAAGCACATCTTTGGGCACTACCATACTGATATCTCTGGAAGCAGCCGGATATTTGGCAATTCCCTGATACTTCCGGTCAAAACTTGCGCATGCAACGATTTTTGGCATATCCAGCGCCGCGATATAGACACGGTCTTTGATGGAATAATTCGCTGCCACAACCGG
Source organism: uncultured Lachnospiraceae bacterium (assembly GCA_910588565.1). Taxonomy (GTDB): domain Bacteria; phylum Bacillota; class Clostridia; order Lachnospirales; family Lachnospiraceae; genus Roseburia_B. The sequence goes on along the minus strand of CAJUPF010000098.1, from coordinate 3,682 downwards.
ATGGACTTCTCCCAGATATCCTACGGCTGTTCCCTGATAGAAAATATCCGCCTGGCGTCCCGGATGCAGATACGGCCTGTCAGCAGAAGGATGGCACGTCATCTTCCCATGCATCCCGATTTTGCCAAAAAACTCTTCCACAACGCCTTTTAAGGTATAAAAATCACCTTCCCCATACATACCAAGCGTAAACTGCATCCGCTCTTCGGGAAGCTCTGTGACAGGCGTCTGTTTTGGCAGATAAATATTGCCCAGTTCATAAAGACGGACATCTTTGTTCCTCCGGTTATAGTTCGTAGACAGGGAAGTCAGCATACCGTTTAGCGGTATGGTGCGCATAATACTGAAATCTTCTCCAAGAGGATTGGAAATCACCACTGCTTCCCTGAGCTTAGAATCCTCAGGAATCAATAATTTATCAAATACCTTCGGACTTTCAAAAGAATAGCACATCCCCTGGGAAAATCCGCAAAATTCCGCGATATCCCTTGCCACTTCCTCAATCCGCAGCTTAAATGAGAGCTTTCCGGTAGTTGCTTCTCCGGTGGGAAGCGTCGTAGGAATATTGTCATAGCCATAAAATCTGGCCACTTCTTCCGCAAGATCCGCATCGCATTCCAGATCCTGCCGGAACGAAGGCGTCAATATTTCATTGGAAACTGCGTCATAGCCCAGTTCCAGACGGGCAAAAAATTCCAGCATTTCTTCTTTTGCAATATTCGTACCCAGCAGACGATTGTATTTTTCCGGTTCAAACGGAATCCGCCTGCCTTCTTTTTTTACCGGATATACATCTACAACGCCGCCAACCACCTCGCCCGCTCCCAGTTCTTCGACCAGCTGGCATGCACGGTTCATCGCTTCGATGGCATGATTCGGATCAAGTCCCTTTTCAAAAATAGAAGAGGCGTCGGTACGCAGACCGATTTTCTTGCTGGAAAGGCGGATATTAGCGCCATCGAAGCAGGCAGCTTCAAACAGCATCGTTTTCACATTGTCTGTGATCATGGAATTTTCACCGCCCATAATTCCGGCAATACCTACCGGTTTCTCTGCATCACAGATCATCAGGACGCTTTCATCCAGTTTCCGCTCCTGTCCGTCCAGGGTAACAAATGTTTCCCCGGCCAGAGCGCGCCTTACGATAATCTCATTTCCGGCGATTGTATCCAGATCATATGCATGCATGGGCTGACCATACTCCGCCATCACATAGTTGGTAATATCCACCAGATTATTGATTGGACGGATTCCCTGAGCGGAAAGACGGCGCTGCATCCATTTGGGGGAAGGCGCGAGCTTAATATTTTTGACAACCCTTGCCGTATAGCGGGAGCATAAATCGCTGTCCTTTACTGTAACTTTAACCATATCATTGACATCTTCTCCGTTTCCGGTTTCTGTTACAACCGGAGGTTTAAACTCTTTCCGGAAGGTTGCTGCCGCTTCCCTTGCAATTCCCAGTACGGAAAAGCAGTCTACCCGGTTGGACGTCACTTCGTATTCTATTACTGCGTCACGAAGACCGAGCAATGCAATCGCATCCGCTCCCACCGTTGCCTCCGGCTCAAAAATATAAATACCATCCTCCGGCGCTTCCGGATACATATCCCGGCTAAAGCCAAGTTCTTCGATAGAACACATCATGCCATTGGAAGGGATACCTCTGAGTTTTCCTTTTTTTATCTTAATGCCCCCAGGCGTTAAGCTGCCGTCATGGCCGCCTGCTACTCTTCCTCCGGCCAATACAACAGGGACTTTATCGCCTTCGGATACATTCGGCGCACCGGTGACAATCTGTATCTCTTCCTCTTCTCCAATATCCACCTGACATACTATCAGTTTATCCGCATCCGGATGACGCTCTATTTTCTTAATCTGGCCTACGACAATCTTATCCAGATCCGCGTCCAGTTTCTGATAGCCTTCTACTTTTGTCCCGGATAATGTCATCGCGTCCATATATTCCTGCTCCGTCGCTTCAAGTCCCGGAACAAGCGCTTTGATCCATGCTAATGAAGTATTCATCTCGTTTCCTCCCTCTTAGAACTGTTTTAAAAATCTGTCGTCATTTTCATATAAAAGACGCATATCATCAATTTCATATTTTAACAGAGCAATCCGTTCTAGTCCCACGCCAAATGCAAAGCCTGAATATTCCTCCGGATCAATGCCGCTCATACGCAGCACTTTCGGATGTACCATGCCGCAGCCTAAGATCTCAATCCAGCCGCTTCCTTTACAGAACCGGCATCCCTTGCCGCCGCATTTAAAACAGGTAACGTCCACTTCTGCGCTTGGCTCGGTAAACGGGAAATGATGCGGGCGAAATTTTACTTTGGTATCTTCTCCAAAAAGTTCTTTTGCAAACTCAGCCAGAGTTCCTTTTAAATCTGCAAATGTAATATGTTTATCGATAACAAGTCCTTCAATCTGATGGAAAGACGGGGAATGCGTAGCGTCCACTTCATCTGAACGGAATACTCTTCCCGGCGCAATCACACGGATCGGAAGCCTGCCCTGTTCCATCACACGTACCTGAACCGGAGACGTCTGGGTACGGAGCACAATCTCATTATTAATATAGAAGGTATCCTGCTCGTCTTTTGCCGGATGGTTCGCCGGGATATTCAACGCTTCAAAGTTATAGTAGTCAAGCTCTACCTCCGGACCTTCCACCACTTCATAGCCCATGCCAATAAAAATACGTTCCACTTCTTCGAGGGCAATTGTATTCGGATGTCTATGCCCTACTTTATTTTTCTTAGATGGAAGCGTTACATCGATAATCTCCTGCTGCAGCCGCAGTTCTAACGCTTTGGCTTCCAAAGCAGCTTTTGCCTCTTCCAATCGCTTTTCAATTTCTGTCCTTGCTTCATTTACCAGCTGTCCAAAGGCCGGACGCTCTTCCGGGAGAAGGTCTTTCATGCTTTTCATAACAGCTGTCATTTCACCTTTTTTTCCCAGAAGAGCTACACGGACGTCATTCAGTTTGGCCAGATCGTCTGAGGCTTCGATTCGTTTCATTGCTTCTTCTTTGATCTTCTGCAATTTTTCTTTCATAACAATTCTCCTTTTTTATTTTTGTAGCCGCAACATTACGCTTTGCATCCATGTCAGTCACCTGCGCAGCATCATAAGAAAAAGAGCTATCCATCCCTGGTTAGGGACGAATAACTCCGTGATACCACCCTGATTCCTGAGAAAATCCCAGGCGCTCATTCTATGCGTAACGTGCACAAAACGTTATGGGCTACTGTTACGGTTCACCCATACTGCTCCGGTGGGAACGCTCAGCCATTCCCTTACATAAAGAAGCTTCCAGCCGACGGCTTCTTCTCTCTGTGATGTGTGAGACGGCCTACCAGTGTATCTGGATACACTTAACACCTTCGCTGCATTTTACCATTTTTTTAAAATCAATGAAGATATAATAGCACAGCAAAAAAAGAAATGCAACCTTTTTATGGCGAATCTGGCCGTTTTCATTTGTGGAGAGGTTACTGTTCACGGGTCAGGAACGCGCATTTACTGCGCGTTCCGTGAGAACATGATACAAGTTCGGGGCGATTTTTGCGAAGCAAAACTTTAAATATCGCCCCGAAACGTTACTGTGAGCGGCCTTCCAGGCCGTGAACCAATGTCATTTACTTTAGGGAAATTCCGTTTTTTAAGCAGAAAT
>CAJUPF010000097.1 GCA_910588565.1 uncultured Lachnospiraceae bacterium | reverse complement strand
GCAGCTTTGAAATTCCTGTAACAGCGGAACCGGAATTATAAAATACGATTGAAGAAATTAAGCCGATTGGGTATAATAAAACAAGTTGATTTATCCGGCAAAGCGGAACGGCTGGAATTTGCTGTAACTCATAGAAAATCAGGAGGTTTTATAATGAAACAATTTATGGACAAGGATTTTATCCTTTCAACAGAAAGCGCACAGAAGTTATTTCACAAGTATGCGGAACACATGCCGATTCTCGACTATCACTGCCATATTAATCCCAAAGAGATTGCAGAAGACCGGAAGTTTGAGAATATTACGCAGGTATGGTTAGGCGGCGATCATTATAAATGGCGTCAGATGCGATCCAATGGCGTAGAAGAACGCTATATCACAGGAGACGCTTCTGACCGGGAAAAATTTCAGAAATGGGCTGAGACTCTTGAACTGGCGATTGGAAATCCGCTGTATCACTGGAGCCATCTGGAATTGCAGCGATATTTTGGCTATATGGGGCATCTGAACGGTGAGACTGCGGAGGAAGTCTGGAATCTATGCAATGAAAAGCTGGCGCAGGACTCTATGTCAGCACGGAATCTGATCAAACAGTCTGGCGTTACATTGCTTTGTACGACAGACGATCCTATTGACAGTCTGGAATACCATAAAATAATTGCAGAAGACAACAGCTTTGACGTGCAGGCGCTTCCTGCCTGGCGGCCGGATCGGGCGATGAATCTGGAAAAACCGGATTATCCGGAGTATCTCGCCAGATTAAGTGAAGTCAGCGGGGTTGCGATTACAACCTTTCAGACCTTGCTGGAAGCATTGCGGATGAGACTTGATTTTTTTGCTTCCATGGGCTGCCGTATCTCAGATCATGGTCTGGAATATGTGATGTATGTGCCTGCGTCTGAGGAGCAGGTGGAAGCTGTATTTGCCAAACGGCTTTCTGGCGGCACAGTTTCCAGAGAGGAAGAGCTTTTGTTTAAAACAGCATTTATGATTGCTATGGGAAGAGAATATCATGCCAGAAACTGGGCAATGCAGCTGCACTACGGCTGTAAGCGCGATAACAATCAGCTGCGTTATGCGCAGCTTGGGGCGGATACCGGATTTGACTGTATCAATAATCATACGCCGTCCGCAGAGCTGGCGGATTTTCTGAACGCGTTAAATGAAACGGATCAGCTGCCTAAGACAATATTATATTCTTTAAATCCATATGATGACGCTTCGATTGGGACCATTCTGGGATGTTTTCAGGATTCTTCCGCGATCGCCAAAATCCAGCAGGGATCTGCCTGGTGGTTTAATGATCATAAAACCGGTATGACGGCACAGATGACGTCTTTGGCGAACCTTGGCCTGCTGGGGAATTTTATCGGGATGCTGACAGATTCCAGAAGCTTTTTATCCTATACCAGGCATGAATATTTCCGCCGGATTATGTGCGAATTGATTGGCGGATGGGTGGAACACGGGGAATATCCGGCGGATGAACGGGTATTGGAGAAGATTATAAAAGGGATTTCTTATAATAATGCTGTCCGTTATTTTGGATTTGATTTGGAGTGTGTCTAAGTGCTGTTTTTGCTGTCCGGGAGCCGCAGGGAAGGTGTGTGAACCGATACGGCTCATTTCAGATTTGGCTGCCGGATTACAGGGACTGGCTGAGCGTCTGTCAGTAAGAGGCTGAAAGTTAGGAAATGCATGTATGGACGGGAGGAAATGGGTTGAAGATTCTGGTATATAAATGGAAAGCTTATAATTATATGGATATTCTGGAAGCCTTTCTGAATCTGGGATATGAGTATATTACGGTAGAGCAGGATCTGGAGTGTTATGATGAAGATCCAACGTTTGAGGCAAAGCTGGCAAAGCTGGTTATGAAGAATGCCTGTGATATGATATTTACGGTAAATTATTTTGCTTTGATTACCACTGTTTGTACCAGATTAAAAATTCCGTATGTTGTCTGGACCTGCGACAGCCCTCTGATCAGTATGTATCATCAGAATGTATTTCTGCCCTGCAATTATTTTTTCACGTTTGACCAGACAAATTATCTGGAATTTAAGGGAATGGGCGTGGAGCATATCTGGTATCTTCCTTTGGGGGTCAATACGAAAAGGCTGGATTATCTGCTGGATCACTGCGGAGATCTGGCTGCATATGAAAATGAGATTTCTTTTGTTGGAAGCCTCTATGAGCGTAATAGTTATGACAGCCTGCGTCCCAGGCTGCCAGGCTATCTGCAGGGATACTTTGACGCGGCGATCTGGGCGCAGCAGTGCGTCAATGGCGGTAATATCTTAGAGGAAATGCTGACGGTAGATGTGTTAGAACAGCTGCAGCAGCATTTTAAGCTGGAAAAGTCCAAAGGCTCTTTTTCTGATCTGGGCCTGATTTTTTCCACAACGGTTCTGGGCTTTAAAACGGCGGCGGAACAGCGGCAGAGAGCTTTAATCGAGCTTTCCAAGCAATACCCGGTTACGATCTACAGCAACAGCAACACAAGCAGCCTGCTGCGTGTCCGTTACGGAGGCTCCCTGGATTACTGGAGTGAAATGCCAAAGGTATTCCGGGCTTCAAAGATTAATCTGAATTTTACCATACCCAATATTAAGAGCGGCCTTCCGCTGCGTATCTGGGATGTGCTGGGCTGCGGAGGATTTCTGCTGACCAATTTTCAGGCGGAAATACCCTCTTATTTTAAACACAAAGAGGATTTGGTTTGTTTTGAAAGTATAGAAGAGCTGGTGGAACTGGCGGGATATTATCTGAAGCACGAAGAAGAACGCAGGAGGATTGCAGAAAATGGGTATCGGAAAGTCTGCTCTTTTCATACCTGTGAACAGAGAGTTGGTAAAATGATGGGAATTGTGGAACGTATTTTGGCGGATATCTGACGGGGGCTGCAGTTGATAGAAGAGATGGGTTTTTCAAAAGGGACGCTCAGAGCAGGCCTGCTCTGAGCTGACTGTTGATGGATACGACTATGATTCTTCCATAGCTTGTAGGTTTATTGTACTAAGTCTGCAATGGAAGCTCCAGGAACAGGCGCCCAGCGCTGCCACGGCTTCTTTCTGACGGACGCTTCGCCATGACCCCTGTAATCTTAAAAACATCTTAAACTCCCGTTCCCGACATCAAGTATAAAAAGTAACAAATAAACAACACATCCTATCACAGAGCCCCCTTTTTTGTGAAAAATATGAATTGCAATATAAATAAATCTGAGTATAATGTTAGTTACCTAACAAATATGTTAGCAAACTAACATTTATTTTATTTTGGGAGGTGAAGCATTGGAAAAACCACGGGATATCGGATTTGCGATAAAATCCATAGCAAATCTGATTCGCAGAAACCTGGACCGTACCTTCTCAGCGCCGGAATTTGACGGCCTGACCGGAATGCAGAATGCAGTAATGGGCTATATCATGAATCAGACAGTAAAACAGGAGGTGTTCCAGCGGGATATTGAAAAAGAATTTAATATCCGCCGTTCTACTGTTACTGTAATGCTGCAGAGCTTAGAACAAAAAGGATATATCCGCCGGATTCCTGTCAGCTGCGATGCAAGGCTGAAAAAAATTATTCTGACTGAAAAAGCGGAAAAAATGCAGAAAATGGTCCGCAGTGAGATTGACCGGTTTCACGAAAAATTAGAAGAAAATCTCACAAAAGAAGAGCGCGAACAATTACTGGTTCTGCTGGGTAAAATAAAACAGAATTTAGAATAAGGAGGTTATGCCAAATGCTGAAAACTCTGGCGGCACAAATCAAAGAGTATAAAGCCGATTCTATCCGTACCCCCGTCTATATGATTTTAGAAGTGCTGATGGAAACGGCAATTCCCCTGATGATGGCGTCTATCGTAGACAACGGAGTGGAACAAGGGGATATTCAACATATTTACCAGATGGGCTTTTTTATGGTAATTGCAGCGGCCTTTGGGCTTTTTGCAGGAATTATGGGAGGAAAATACGGAGCGAGGGCTTCCGCCGGATTTGCCAAAAATCTGCGGAATGCCATGTATGAAAATATTCAGACGTTTTCTTTTTCCAATATTGACAAATTCAGTACGGCGGGGCTTGTTACCCGTATGACAACGGACGTAACCAATATCCAGAATGCTTACCAGATGATCCTGCGTATGTGTATGCGGGCTCCGGCAAGCCTGATCTGCGCTCTGATTATGGCGTTTGTCATTAATGCTAAAATAGCGTCGATTTATTTGCTTGCAGTTATTTTTCTGGGAGGAATCCTGTTTTTGATTGCAAGGCGTGCGATGAAGTATTTTGATCAGGTGTTCCGCAAATATGACGATCTGAATGCCAGCGTACAGGAAAATGTTACCGGAATCCGGGTAGTAAAATCCTTTGTGCGGGAAAATTATGAAATCGGGCGTTTTCACAAGGCCAGCAGAAATGTGTACCGGATGTTTGTCAATGCGGAATCCATTGTGGCATGGAATGCTCCGGTGATGCAGTTTACCGTCTATACCTGCATTCTGGGAATCAGCTATCTGGGAGCAAAAATGGTTGTGGCGGACAGCCTGACAACCGGAGAATTGATGAGCCTTTTAACCTATTGCATGAATATACTGATGAGCCTGATGATGCTTTCCATGGTGTTTGTTATGATTACCCTCAGTATGGCCAGTGCGGAGCGTATCGCGGAAGTTTTACAGGAACAGGCGGATCTGGTCAATCCCGGGAAGCCGGATTTTGAAGTGCCGGACGGCAGCATTGCCTTTGAGCATGTTTCCTTTGGTTATCACAAAGATCATGCCCAGCCGGTGCTTTCGGATATTAATCTTAAGATCCGCGCCGGAGAAACCATTGGAATTATCGGCGGAACCGGAAGCTCCAAAACCAGCCTGGTTAATTTAATCAGCCGTCTGTATGATGTGACGGAAGGCTGTGTAAAAGTAGGCGGCAAAGATGTAAGGAACTATGATATGGAAACGCTGCGGAATGAAGTATCTGTAGTGCTGCAGAAAAATGTCCTCTTTAGCGGGACGATTTTAGAAAACCTGCGCTGGGGAGATAAACATGCCAGCGAAGAAGAGTGTATGCGCGCCTGCAGGCTTGCCTGTGCAGATGAATTTATTCAGAAAATGCCTGATGGCTATCATACATATATTGAGCAGGGCGGCACAAATGTCTCCGGAGGCCAAAAACAGCGGCTGTGTATTGCAAGAGCGCTGCTGAAAAAGCCGAAAATACTGATTTTGGATGACAGCACAAGCGCGGTGGATACTGCAACGGACGCAAAAATCCGCAAAGCTTTTGCGGAAGAAATACCGAATACGACCAAACTTATTATCGCACAGCGGATTTCCAGTATTCAGAGCGCGGATCGCATTATTGTTATGGAAAACGGCAGGGTAGACGGATTTGGAACACATGAAGAACTGATGAAGACCAATGAAATTTACCGGGATGTATATGAATCCCAGATGAGCGGAAGCGGAGATTTTGATGAAAACGGAGGTGGTTTCTAATGCCGGGACCAATGGGAAGAAAACCTGTAATCGGAAAGCAGAAGATTAAACATCCGGGAAAACTGTTAAAGCGGCTGCTTTCCTATGTAATGAAATATTATTTTGCGGCCTGTCTGATCGTGGTGGTTTGTATTTTTGTCAGCGTACTGGCAAATGTACAGGGAACCATGTTTTTAAAGACGTTGATTGACGTCTATATTACGCCTTTGATTGGAAGCGCCAATCCTGATTTTTCCGGTTTGGTTTCCGCCATATTCCGGGTGGGAAGCTTCTACACAATCGGAGTGGCTGCGACATATGCATATACCAGAATTATGATTTATGTCAGCCAGGGAACGTTAAACCGTTTGCGGGACGATATGTTTGCGCATATGGAAAAACTGCCCATCCGCTATTTTGATACCAACTCCCATGGCAATATTATGTCTATTTATACCAATGATATTGATACGCTGCGCCAGATGATAAGCCAGAGTATGCCGCAGCTGTTATCCAGTGTGATAACTGTGGTATCCGTATTGATCAGTATGATCCGGCTTAGTCTTCCGCTGACAGGAGTGACGCTTGTTATGGTGGCGGTGATGCTGGTTCTGACCGGAAAAGTCGCGGGAACCAGCGGCAGCTATTTTATTGCGCAGCAGAAAAATATCGGAACTGTGAACGGGTATATCGAAGAAATGATGAAAGGGCAGAAAGTGGTAAAGGTATTCTGCCATGAAGAGGAAAGCCGGGAGAGGTTTGAGCAGCTGAATGAAGAACTGTTTTTTAGCGCTTACCAGGCAAATAAATTTGCCAATATCCTAGGCCCAATCAATGCCCAGGTGGGAAATATCAGCTATGTGCTCTGCGCCCTGGTGGGCGGCATACTTGCCTTAAGCGGAATTACCGGGCTGACGGTTGGCGGGCTGGCAAGCTTTCTGACGTTTAACAAAAGCTTTAGCATGCCAATCAACCAGGTAAGCCAGCAGATGAACAGTATTGTCATGGCGTTGGCCGGCGCCCAGCGGGTATTTGCGCTTTTGGATGAAAAAACAGAATTGGACGAAGGCTATGTTATGCTGGTCAATGCCAAAGAAGAAAACAGCAGGCTGGCCGAGACAGCGGAGCGTACCGGAATCTGGGCATGGAAGCATTATCACAAAGACAGTGGTACCACAGACTATATCCGCCTGCAGGGGGATGTGGCGCTTGATGGCGTAGATTTTGGATATACGGATGAAAAAATGGTGCTTCATGATATCAGGCTCTATGCTAAGCCTGGCCAGAAAATCGCTTTTGTAGGTTCTACCGGAGCCGGAAAGACCACGATTACGAATCTCATCAATCGTTTTTATGATATTCAGGATGGAAAAATCCGGTATGACGGAATTAATATCAATAAGATTAAAAAAGAAGACTTGCGGCGCTCTTTGGGAATGGTGCTGCAGGATACGCATTTGTTTACGAATACAGTGATGGAAAATATTCGATATGGCAGGCTGGACGCTACGGACGAAGAAGTGATCGCGGCGGCAAAACTGGCCAATGCGGATGGGTTTATCCGCCGGCTTCCCCAAGGGTATCAGACGGTCTTACATGGAGATGGAAGCAGTTTAAGCCAGGGGCAGAGACAGCTGCTGGCGATTGCAAGGGCAGCGGTTGCAGATCCGCCGGTATTAATTCTGGATGAGGCGACAAGTTCTATTGATACCAGAACGGAGCGGATTGTACAGGACGGTATGGATAAGCTGATGAAAGGCAGGACGACTTTTGTGATTGCACACAGGCTTTCTACGGTTAAGAACAGCGACTGTATTGTTGTGCTGGAAAATGGATGTGTGATTGAAAAGGGAACGCATGAAGAGCTGTTAGCGGAGAAAGGAAAATATTATCAGCTCTATACGGGAAATTCGATTACAGCATAAACTATGCAAAAGCAGAAAAATCCCGGCAAAATCATTTGTGTGGTTTTGCCGGGGTTTTTATTTCTTAACAGTTCCTAAGGAGCAGACAAAAGACGCGCAGCTGCGTTTTATTCTCCTGTATACTTGGCGAATTGTTTTTCGATTTCCATAAGGGTGTTCGCGTACCCTTTTAGTTCCGCAGCGATCTGCTCTCTGTCATCGCGCTTGGTTTTGTAGAGAATCCGGTGTTCCATGCTTGCCCAGAAATCCATAGACATTGTCCGAAACTGTATTTCCACCGGAAAGTACTCCATTCCATCCATACAGTATACCGGAACGCCCACGATAATGTGGTAGCTGCGGTAGCCGTTCGGCTTTGGAGACGCTACGTAATCGCATTCCCGGATGATAATCAGATCGGACTGGAATTTTAAGATTTCTGTCAGGCTGTAAATATCTTTGGTAAAATAACAGATAACGCGTATGCCTGCGATATCCTGCAGATAATCCTTTGCGTTTATTACGGTTGGTTCTTTTCCTTTTTTGATCAGTTTGTTTTCGATGCTTTCTTTTTGCTTGATCCGGTGCTGGATATTGTGGACGGGATGCGCCGCGGTCTTGCCGTACAGGTTGTGCGCCAGTACATTGAGGCGTGCGCAAAGGATTTCTTTTGCATCTGAATAGGGTTGTATAAATGTATGGTATTGCTCATTTGTCATTTGTAGTCTGTTTTTCCTCTTTCCTAAATTTATTCCAGACACAGTATACCTGTTTTTTTTGACTAATTTATGCACATAAAATAAAAATTTTTTAAGGAAACTATTAAATTTTAATAATTTTGATGGAAAAGCCAGTATGGCAAGGCCGTATGGACAGGCACAGTTTGAAAAAAATGCAATATATTAGGGTAAATGAATATCGGAAAGGAGAAATTCTAATGGAAGAAAAGAAAACTTTTCTAACAAACAACTGTAATTTTGCAGGCATACGCCCGATTATGATGGATTTGCCTTATCCGGAGATTGCGGCGGAAGGGAGGAACCCGGCATATGCCAATCTGCTGAGCGTGGATTATTGCGGCGCGGTATCGGAACTGTCAGCGATTACGCAGTATATTAATAATGAAAACCGTATGTCAGGTGAGAAATGTCCGTTCGCGCGTACCATACTGGGGATTGCCATGGCTGAGATGATGCATTTGCAGAAGCTGGGCGAGATGATTACCCTGTTGGGCGGAACTGTGGATTTTGTGGCAAAGGGACAGAATGGGCAGAGGCAGATGTGGACGCCGAAGTTTTTGGATATTCCGGAGGACATCGGGAGAATGCTGGCGGCGGATATCGAGGCGGAGCAGGCGGCAATCCGTCAGTATCAGGCACATATCAGGATGATAAAAGACAGCTGTGTGAATGCTGTGCTGAAACGGATTATACTGGATGAGGAGTATCATATTATGATATTGCGGAATTTGTCAGCAGGTTAGGGAGGTTTTATTTTGGGCTGACAGGTATCTGCAGGGGTTGTTTTTCATGGGGGATTTTTGTAGTAAATAGTTTTTTCAAAGGGGACGCTCAGAGCAGGTCTCTCTCTGTCCGCAGACTCGCTCCCGCTCTTCAAAAGCGTAGCGGTGCTAAGCGTGTGACGATTGCGGGCAATCGCCAC
>CAJUPF010000096.1 GCA_910588565.1 uncultured Lachnospiraceae bacterium | reverse complement strand
TTTGCATTTTCAATCGCCTATCATAACGCTTGCCCCTTAAGTTCATGACATTGACCGTGAATAGTAACCTGTCATTACATTTCACACCAGATGATATGAAATATTTGCCAAAACTGGCGTGGGTGTGAAATGTAACGAACTGTCAAAATGAATTTGTATAAATTGATAAAAATAGTTGTAAAATAGCATAAAATTTAGTAGAATGTAACTATACCTTAAAGAGCATCCCGGAGGAATGCTAAACGGAATGCCCGGAAAGGATAGTACGTGCAGAGATTTTCTGCTATGAACCAGATTGGAGGATTTACTTTATGAATGTTTACACAACGGACAAGATTCGCAATGTGGTACTTCTTGGGCATGGCGGCTGTGGGAAGACCAGCCTGGTAGAGGCGATGGCTTATTTATCAGGAATTACAACCCGTATGGGGAAAGTCACTGATGGCAATACGATCAGTGATTATGATAAAGAAGAGACAAAGCGTCTGTTTTCTATCAATACTTCTGTTGTTCCGATTATATGGGAAGGGAACAAGATTAATATTTTAGACGCACCAGGATATTTCGATTTTTCAGGTGAAGTAGAAGAAGCGGCCTCTGTAGCAGACGCAGCGATTATTGTAATATCCGGCAAAGCAGGCATTGAAGTCGGCACAAAGAAAGCATGGGAGATTTGTGAAAAATATAAACTGCCGAGAATCATCTTTGTAACAGATATGGATATCGATGAGGCCAGCTACCGTCAGGTAATCGAAGACTTACAGGAATTATATGGAAAGAAAATTGCGCCATTCCACTTACCGATCCGTGAGAACGGCCAGTTTGTAGGCTATGTCAATGTCCTGCAGCAGAGAGCAAAACGCTGGACACAAAAAGGCGATGTGGAAAAAGCCGACGTACCGGATTATTCCAAAGAGAACTTAGAGACTTACCGCGAGGAACTGATGGAAGCAGTTGCGGAGACGAGCGAAGAATTTATGGAGCGGTATTTTGGCGGCGAAGAATTTTCAGAAGATGAGATTCGCCAGGCGCTTCGGGTAAATGTAGCGGACGGAAGCATTGTGCCGGTTATGATGGGGTCTAATATTCTGGCAAGAGGCCAGTATACACTGATGGTAGATATTGTAAAATATCTTCCTGGCCCGGATAAAAAGACCTGTGCAGGAATCAGCGCCAAGACCAATGAGGTATTCCAGGCGGATTATGATTTTGCCAAATCCAAATCAGCTTATGTTTTTAAGACGATTGTCGATCCTTTCATCGGTAAATATTCTCTGATCAAGGTTAATTCCGGCGTCCTGAAAACAGACGATATCCTGTACAATTATCAGAAAGGCGCAGAAGAAAAGATTGGCAAGCTCTATGTATTGCAGGGCAATAAAACAGAAGAAGTCAAAGAGCTGCACGCCGGAGATATCGGCGCTCTTGCCAAGCTGAACAATACTTCCACGACAGATTCCCTGTCTACCAAAGCGAATCCGGTTCACTATATCGCAGCTAAGATGCCTGTGCCTTATACTTATATGCGCTATCAGGCGAAGAACAAGGGAGATGAGGACAAGATTTCCCAAGCGCTGCAGAAGCTGATGATGGAAGATTTGACTTTGAAATCGGTCAATGACAGTGGAAACGGACAGACATTATTATATGGAATGGGCGATCAGCACTTAGAAGTTGTCGTCAGCAAGTTACTTGGAAAATACAAGATCGAAGTAGAGCTTTCCAAACCCAAGACAGCATTCCGCGAGACGATCCGTAAAAAATCAGATGTGGAATACAAATATAAGAAACAGTCCGGCGGACATGGACAGTACGGACATGTTAAGATGACATTTGAACCTTCCGGCAATATGGAGGAGGCTTACGAATTTGATCAGATTGTTGTCGGCGGCGCCGTACCAAAGAATTACTTCCCGGCAGTTGAGAAGGGAATTCAGGAAGCCGTTCTCAAAGGCCCGCTTGCCGCATATCCGGTAGTTGGCGTTAAAGCAGTGCTGTATGATGGTTCCTATCATCCGGTAGATTCTTCCGAAATGGCATTTAAGACAGCTTCCAGACAGGCATTTAAGAAGGGATTTATGGAAGCGTCACCGGTTCTGTTAGAGCCGATTGTTTCTTTAAAGGTTGTTGTGCCGGACACCTACACGGGGGATGTTATGGGTGATTTGAACAAACGGCGCGGCAGAGTGCTTGGCATGAATCCGCTCGAAGGCGGCAAGCAGGAGATCGTAGCTGACGTTCCAAGTATGGAATTATTTGGTTACAATACGGATCTGCGTTCTATGACAGGCGGTTCCGGTGATTATTCTTATGAATTTGCAAGATATGAGCAGGCTCCGTCCGATATTCAGGAGAAGGAAATTGCAGCAAGGGCGGGCAGCTTAGATGGCGCGGAATAATTTAACAGCATAATATAATAAGAGAAGCAGCAAACTATTACAACAAAAC
This sequence comes from uncultured Lachnospiraceae bacterium, assembly GCA_910588565.1. Classification (GTDB taxonomy): domain Bacteria; phylum Bacillota; class Clostridia; order Lachnospirales; family Lachnospiraceae; genus Roseburia_B. The sequence continues at coordinate 6,625 of CAJUPF010000096.1, read as the reverse complement.
ATCATGGTTTTCTCCGCAGGGCATATCTAAAAAAAGCGGAAAATGATCTGGATATGCTCTGGGAGGGGCAGAGAAGACTATAAATTCTAACATGTATCCTGCGATTGCTTTATGCATAGCGATTTGAAATGGGCTAAATGCGGTTATCTGAACAGGAACCGTGATTTGGCAGGGGTCTTGGGATACAGATCAGGGGAATGGGGAATTGTTATGAAGCTGAGAAGGAAATGTTTTGCTGTATTGTTAGTAATAGTTTTTATGGTTGTAGATCCATATGTTACAAAGGCGGGAGTTTTGTATAAACAGCCCTGCAGGGAATTTTGCGGGGAATATATTCAGGGGAACAGGATTCGCTGCTATTTGAACGGAGGAAATCTAAGCGGCGCTATTCCATTGGAATTTGAGCCGTCGGATCTTCCGGTTGAATTGGAGCATCCTCAAAAAAAGGGGTATAATTTTGCCGGATGGTATACAGACAGCGGATTTTTGCATAAAATCAGCCGGATTGAAACTGAGGGGAATTACAGGCTGTATGCCAAATGGACGAAATGTATTGACGGGGGTTATAATATCGAAATGTATCCCTACCACAAGACAATGCTGGCAGGGAGCAATGTGAAAAAATTAAAAAACTGTACCTACAGTTTTCTGAAAAATGTAAAAATACCAGGAATGCCTTCTACAAGAGAACTTGACGCAAAAGAAAACCGGATCACAGACACCAGTCAGTGTCCACAGGGGATTTGCATAGCTGGAGATTATCTTCTGATTAGTTCTTACAGCAGTGCAAAAGGAGCCGGACTGGGCTGTATCCATATATTTGAACGGGACAGCGGAGCGTATCTTGTGACGCTTGGAATGAAGGAACGGAGCCATTTGGGAGGACTTGCATTTGATGGAGAGAATATCTGGGTATGCCATTCCGGGCAGAGTACATTGGAATGCATCCCTTATTCGTTTATCAGGGAGATAGCAGAGGAGAAACGGCAGACAGTAGTAGATTGTTCGGCTCTGTTTGAAGAATTTTATGTAGCGAATACGCCTTCCTGTATTACGTACAATAACGGAATGCTGTGGGTTGCCACTCATACAAAGCGGCTGAATTCCAGGATGACGGCATATGTGAAGACAAAAGACGGTCTTTTGCAGAAGGTAAGCTATCGGATTCCGGATAAAGTCCAGGGAGTTGCGTTTGATGAGGAAGGCAGGGTATATATCAGCGCTTCTTATGGGAGAATGAAGTCATCTTATCTGAAAGTTTACGCGTCTTTGGAGGAGATGGACAGCAGGCCGGGCAGGTCTGTGACAAAGGTTGAGATGCCGCCCTGTTCGGAAGGGCTTGTACTGACAGAAGGACAGATTTATCTGCTGTTTGAATCAGCGGGCGAGAAATATTTCGAGGGAACAGACGGAAAAGGAAGAAGTATTTCTCCGCTGGATGAGATTCTGGTTCTTTGGCAGGATTCTATTTTTTAAAATTTCTTGACAAATCTATGCCTTGTGATAAAATTTTATAGTGTATGAAAGATAACCCGGCGGTGATCAGAATGTACCGCCGGGTTTGTTCGGGATAAAAATAAAATCTTCTTAGGAGGAAGCAGTATGGCAGCATCTTATAATCACAGAGCCATTGAGCAGAAATGGCGCAAAAACTGGGAAGAAAACCCAATCAATGTCAATGATGGAAAAAAGGAAAAATACTATTGTCTGGATATGTTCCCTTATCCGTCCGGAAACGGGCTTCATGTAGGTCATTGGAGGGGATATGTGATCTCTGATGTCTGGAGCCGATATAAATTAATGCAGGATTATTACGTGATTCATCCCATGGGCTGGGATGCATTCGGGCTTCCGGCAGAGAATTATGCAATTAAGATGGGCATTCATCCGGCAAAATCAACAGCGGACAATGTCGCTAAGATCAAGGAGCAGATCCAGGAGATTGCAGCAATTTATGACTGGGATATGGAAGTAAATACAACGGATCCGAAGTTTTACAAATGGACCCAGTGGATATTTGTACAGATGTTTCAAAAAGGTCTTGCCTATGAAAAAGAAATGCCGATCAACTGGTGCCCTTCCTGTAAGACAGGCCTTGCGAATGAAGAAGTGGTAAATGGTAAATGCGAGCGCTGCGGCGCGGACGTGACCAAGAAGAATTTAAAACAGTGGATGTTAAAGATTACGGAATACGCGGAACGCCTGCTTTCGGATCTGGACAAGCTGGACTGGCCTGTGAAAGTAAAGAAGATGCAGACAGACTGGATTGGAAAAAGCCATGGAGCAGAAGTGGATTTTGCGGTTGAAGGCAGAGAGGACAGTATTACTGTATACACGACCAGGCCGGATACATTGTATGGCGCGACGTTTATGGTATTAGCGCCGGAGCATACATTGGCAAAAGAGCTTGCGACAGACGAGACGAGGGCAGCGGTAGAAGATTATATTTACAAATCATCTTTGAAATCTTCCGTAGACCGTCTGCAGGATAAGGAAAAGACGGGTGTATTTTCCGGAAGTTATGCAGTGAATCCATTAAATGGCGCGAAGGTTCCGATTTGGCTTTCGGACTATGTACTGGCGGATTATGGTACCGGCGCGATTATGTGTGTGCCTGCCCATGATGACCGTGACTTTGAATTTGCCAAAAAGTTTGATTTGCCGATTGTACAGGTGATTGCAAAAGATGGTATAGAAATTGAAAACATGACCGAAGCCTATACAGAAGCAGCCGGGACGATGATCAATTCCGGCGACTGGAACGGCATGGAATCTTCCGAGCTGAAAGAGAAAGCGCCGGAACTGATTGAGAACAAAGGATTTGGTAAGAAGACGACGAATTATAAACTGCGTGACTGGGTATTTTCCCGCCAGCGTTACTGGGGCGAGCCGATTCCGATTATACATTGCCCGGACTGCGGCGCAGTTGCGGTGCCGGAAGAAGACCTTCCGTTGCTGCTGCCGGATGTGAAATCCTATCAGCCTACAGGGACAGGGGAATCTCCTCTGGCGGACATTGCAGACTGGGTCAATACAACCTGTCCAAAGTGCGGAAAGCCGTCGAAGCGGGAAACAAACACCATGCCCCAGTGGGCAGGATCTTCCTGGTATTTCCTGCGGTATGTGGACAGCAAAAATGAGAAGGAACTGGTCAGCAGAGAGCGTGCAGATCAATATCTGCCAGTGGATATGTATATCGGCGGCGTGGAACATGCGGTGCTGCATCTGCTGTATTCCAGGTTTTATACCAAGTTTTTGTATGATATCGGCGTTGTGGATTTTGAAGAACCGTTTAAGAAGTTGTTTAACCAGGGTATGATTACCGGGAAAAACGGGATCAAGATGAGCAAGTCCAAAGGAAATGTCGTTTCCCCGGATGATCTGGTAAGGGATTATGGCTGCGATTCTCTGCGTCTGTATGAACTTTTTGTAGGACCTCCGGAACTGGATTCTGAATGGGATGACAGAGGAATTGATGGGGTATACCGCTTTATCACAAGATTCTGGAAGCTTGTGATGGAGAATAAGGATAAAGATGCTGCTGAGACGAAGGAACTGGTAAAAGTCCGCAATAAGCTGGTTTATGACATTACGACCAGGCTGGAAAGCTTCAGCCTGAATACGGTAATCTCCGGTTTTATGGAGTATAATAACAAACTGATTGAGCTTTCGAGAAAAGGCGGCGTGGATAAGAAGACCCTGGAGACATTTGTACAGCTGATAGCGCCGTTTGCACCCCATATCAGCGAAGAACTCTGGCAGGAACTGGGACATACGGATTCCGTATTCCACTGCGGATGGCCGACGTATGACAAAAAAGCGATGGAAGAAGATGAAATTGAGATCGCGGTGCAGATCAATGGTAAGACAAGAGCTACCGTTACAATTGCAAAAGACTGTTCAAAAGAAGAGGCGATTGCAAAGGGCAAGGCTGCACTGGGAGAGAAGCTGGCAGGGAACATTATCAAAGAGATTTATGTCCCAGGCAGGATTGTAAATATTGTGGCAAAATAATTTGGGAACGACCCCCTGAACAGTTTTAATATGGACTGGTCAGGGGGATTTTATACCATCTGTGTTGGTACTGCTCCATTTGCGGTTTCTGTAATTGTTAGGATTCCATCTTTTACGAAATCAAACAGTAATTCCAGCTTACCTTCTAAACGCTCTTCTTGGGTGATTTTTCCATAATTTCACACATAACATTTAGTGTAGTATTTCCTAACAGGACAGGTCACAAATAAATTTAACTTTTAAAGCTGCGTAATTGACAATATAGTTGACGAAATCCCCAAAAATGATTATGATAGAGAACGGATTGTCCGGGGAAACAGGTGCAAATCCTGTACGAGCCCGTCGCCGTAAGGTACATAAGTAATCTCTTTGATCTGACCCAAAGCCGCAGATTGGGGAAAAGCCATTAGAATTTATATCTGAGAAGGCCGGTCAATTGGGTGCCAAGTCGAAATATCCGGACAATTCCAATCCTCTTTTTTAGCTGTATAAAAGATTGTATATCAGTTTTTTACAGGAGCAAATTGGCAGGAGCCATTTGTGAAAACTGCGAGCGCCGGTTTTTAGAGGAAATAAAAATTCAAAGGAGACTAAGAACATGAAAACGAAATGGAGTCAGAAATTATCGTCATTTATCCTTTGCATGGCGCTTACTGTGGCTATGGCGCTGTCTGTTACAGGTTGTAATGGCAAAACAAATCAGGGGGCATCTTCCCCCGCAGGATCAGAAACGGGAGCCCAGACAGAAGATCATGTGCTGGGAGAAGGCAGCACATCGTTCACATTTACGGTGACAGATCAGGAAGGTACCGAAACAGAATTTGAAATCCATACGGATCAAGAAACTGTGGGAGACGCATTGACAGAACTTGAGCTGATTGCCGGAGAAGAGAGCGACTATGGCCTTTATGTCAAAACAGTAAACGGTGTCACGCTGGACTATGATGCGGACGGCGCATACTGGGCGTTCTATGTCAATGGCGAATATGCACAGACAGGCGTTGATGCTACAACGATAACAGAAGGAGATGCGTATTCTTTTAAGGCAGAAAAATAAGCATGAAGCTGAAGACAAGGGAGATTGCAGTATTTGGAATGCTTGGGGCAGTGATGTATGTCTCCAAGATGATTATGGAACTGGCGCCGAATGTACATCTGCTTGGCGTATTTACCATTGCATTTACAATTGTATACCGCCAAAAAGCACTGTATCCTATTTATACCTATGTGATATTAAACGGTATGTTCTGCGGATTTGCAGCCTGGTGGGTTCCCTATCTGTATTTATGGACAATTCTCTGGGGCGTTGTGATGCTTCTTCCGAAGAAAATACCGAAAAGGATACAGCCGGTTGTCTATATGAGTATATGCGCAGCGCATGGTTTTTTATATGGGATATTGTATGCACCGGCACAGGCGCTGCTGTATAGAATGAGTTTTCAGGGAATGATTGCCTGGATTATAGCAGGACTGCCCTTCGATTGTATTCATGGCATCAGTAATTTTTTCTGTGGGATATTGATCCTGCCGATTGCAGCGGCCTTACGGCTTGCAGAAGAGAACGCAGGGAGAGGCTAAACACAAAGAAAAGCCAATGATTTAAAACCCCCCTGGCCAGCTGAGATATGGGCTGGCCAGGGGGTTTTTGGCTTAAGAGCGTTTTACAAGTTTTAGAAATACAGCCTGCAAGATATCCCAGTCCGGTGTTCTGTCATCTTCGATGCTTTTGGAAAGCTGGCCAAATACTGCGATTTTATCCTCTATATATGTATGAATAACAGGCAGTTTCGGATGCAGCTCTGACTCCCTGCTTTTGGCTTTTATGGAAAGCATAGATCTGATTTCTTCGGTTAGCTGTTCTGGAAGGGACTGATTGAGCAGCTCGTGGAATGTGACTGGCGGAATCGTGTGGTGTTTTTCAATATAGTTACAGGCCAACAGGGGTCTTAGAGCATAAATATATTTTTTATAGTTTACTTCATTTCCCTGCAAAAACTGTTTCCAGGCGCTTGCCGCAGTGCCATAGTAATGATAAAGAGCAGCTTTTACGGAAAAATAGCTCTGGCAGTATGGATATAGCTCATCCCATTCTTCCGTTGTCCGATAGATAATCGGTGAATTTGCCCATTCAAAAAGCGTGGCATTTCCCTTGTGGAATTGAATTAGTGCTTTTTTTAGATCCCATCCATTGATGTCTAATATTTCATCCAGCTGCCATTCGATAACATCTCTTTTTTCCTGAAGGCTTAAGTAGTCATGCTCTGGCCTGACATAGATAAACCGTACATCGTAATCACTGTCTGCAGATTCCACGCCCCAGGCTCTGCTTCCGGATTCTGCAGCATATAGAATTTTTACATGTTCTGCTTCCTCTATTGTTGTAAGCTTTTCTGCTATTTTCTGCTTTATATTTCTCATAAAAAATCATCCTCAATTGCTTTTCTGTTTACATATTCTACAAATGCTTCTACTTTTTTCATATCAGGATTATCTGGCAGCGCTGTGTTTTGTGCCGCCTGTTCCAGCCGATGCTCATAGTCCGATACGATATCATAAAATTCACTGGAAAATGTTTTGTCCTCTTTCTGAAAATCACCCCTTCGGATTTGGT
>CAJUPF010000095.1 GCA_910588565.1 uncultured Lachnospiraceae bacterium | reverse complement strand
TTTTGCATTTTCAATCGCCTATCATAACGCTTGCCCCTTAAGTTCATGACATTGTCCGTGAACCATAACAACTGATATACAAATACCAAACAATATCTCAGCGTATGTTGAAAAATATTATTTGATATGATACGATATGATGACAAAAATAGACAAGGGAGATATGACATGGACGAAAGCAAACAAACGAAATCGAATTTATGGTTGAAATATAAAAGCAGCTTGATTAAAATTATCATAATTGCAGCAGTATTATTAATCGTAGTGTTATCCTTATACTTTAAAGGTTATATGAGCGCATCAAAAAAATATAAGAGCAGAATAAAGGAATTAGAAGAAGAAAATAAGAGCCTTTCAGACCCCATTGTTCAATACGAAATAGCTTCAAAAGAAGTAAATATAGAGCTAATAAAATCAGAAATACAAGACATCGGAGAGCTTGCTACAGTAGAGTACTTATACACTGACGCAGGGAAATTTGAAGATCCGGCAAAACTGTTTGGAAAAGAGATTCCATTCTCATTTACAACCAAGTCATTTATTGCTAAATGGGACGGGATTATAAAAGCTGGTATCCATGTAGAGGAAGTCACAGTAGAAGTAAACAATTCAAGTAAAGAGATTGTTGTACATATGCCGGAAGCCGAAATCCTCTCACATGAACTGGACGAAGAGAGTATCGAAACACTCGATGAAAAAAATGGTTTGTTCAACTCTATTAAAGTTGACGATATCAGAGAATTTGATGCTATCAGCAAAGAAGCTATGGAGCAAAAGGCTATTGAAAACGGGCTTTTGGATAAGGCTTATGAAAATGCAAAAGAAATTATCAGCAAACTGATAGATACTAGCATAGCGGAAGAACTCGAATATACTGTCACATTCCAGTAATGGAAGAATTTTATCGGCGGCCGTTACGACCGCCGGTTTCTTTTCTGTCCAGCCCGGTTCCTGGCTGAATACCGCCCCAGTAACCGTTTTCTATTTGGTCTTTGCAAACAAGGAACATATACCGCTTTTATGATACCGTTCAATCACATGTTCTAAGCATTCGCGCTCGACGTTCAGATAGGCTGCCTGACAGTCAAGGCACATATATTCCTTTGCCGCCCTGCAAAACATCTTCCTATGCAGCGCAATCTCATCAGAAGTTAAGCGGTTTCCGCAGACTTTACAAACATGATCGGTCATTTACCAGACACCACCCTGCATCTGTAAACTTTAGCGCCATGCGCTGCCACGATCTCTGAGAACATTTCTGTCTTGACACCAACTGCTTTATGGTTGATACAGTCATAAAACTCCAGTCCCTTTCCCGCATGGACCGTAAGTCCCATGTCATAGAAATCAACAGCAACCTTCGTTGGGGTATCACCCATATTAAACATGGCAACCGCGATATCTCCATTCGATAAAAATTTTACCAGTGTAAATGCGTCCGGACTGTTGGATTCACAATTCGCCTGAAAAGGCGCCCTGCATTCAATATCCTGATTGATCGCAATCAAATCCTGATTCAGCATAATTTTCTTTGATTCCTCTGTAAGGCTCCGGATATCGCATCCAATCATAAGCGGAGAATTCATCATTACCCACAAAGCAAAATGTGTCTGATATTCCTCATCGGTACAGCCTCCGGCGGAAATATATTCATTACCTCCCATTCCATGCATACCAACTACCAGCATATCCATGTCATTATGGCAGTAAGGGCCTGAAAACGGCTGCTTCTCCAGCTGGGACAGCGCAATGTCCTTTATGGATGCCCATGAATCATTGATATCAACGGTAGAGCGAAACAAATGTGCCCCTGTGGAACGTATCCAGTCATATACACAATCCGTCCCCCACTGACATGCTGAGAATACAATATCTCTTCCTGAATTTGCCAGAGCCATTCCCATCCTGCGGTATAGTGTTTTTCCATCCTGATTCTGAGGCTTAAAGCAATTATCATATTTCAGATAATCCACACCCCAGTCAGCAAATTGTCTGGCATCTTCAAATTCATGCTCAAAACTTCCCGGATAGTCAGCGCATGTTCTGGTTCCACAGCAGCTGTACATGCCAAACTTAAATCCTTTTTCATGGATATAATCTGCCAGAGCTTTGATTCCGCCTGGGAATTTCTCCGGATCTGCTGCCAGCTTTCCTTCCCGATCACGTTCTTTCAGGCTCCAACAGTCGTCAATCACCACATATTCATATCCTGCTTCCAGAAGTCCCCGCTCTTTCATAGCATCTACGGTTTCTTTTACCAGCGTTTCATTGATCTTCTCTGTAAATGTATTCCAGGAGTTCCATCCCATAGGAGGAACCGCACACATAGCCTTTCTACTCATTGTATCATCTCCTTGTGACAAATTATTCTTGGCGCGTTACATAGAATACTTGTATTATAGGACAAGGCAGCCCTGAAACAAATGTCAGGAGCAAGGGAATATATGTGAATATCAATATGTCAAAATCGCAGATTCTATGGTACAATAAAACCATAAATAATACTGGGAGGAACGAAATGGATACTGTCAAATATACAAACAGCGTTGACTTCAAATGCTTAGAGAATCTAAGAGAGACTTCCATGGAACTTTCCATGGTACATATGGGAAGAGAAGAATGCAAGCCCTATCATGCATTTTCCGGCGTCCGCAGTGAATATATTATTCATTTTATCCTGTCAGGACATGGGTTTTATTCCGCAAATGGCAATACATGGCCGCTTGGCCCCGGACAGATGTTCCTGATCGTTCCGGATGAGCCAATTGTGTACTGCACAGATAAATATAAACCCTGGACCTATGCATGGATTGGCTTTAAAGGCCTGAGGGCAGACACAATCTTAAAACATTGCGGCTTTTCCAAAAATCGCCTGGTTCTTCCAGCTCCTGCTATAGACGACTATGTGAACTGTTTTGATGCGCTGTTTGAACATATATCTTTAAGTTTTTCCAATGAACTTTACCGGGAATCCATTCTCCTGAAACTGTTGGCTATTCTTTCTGATCATCATACTCATCTTGTCCTTGACGGCAGACAGGAACAGATTAGCTATGGCGATAATGCGTATGTAAATCTGGCCATTGATTATATCAATGAAATGTATATGCAGGGTATCAGCGTATCCGATATTGCAGATCATATCAGGATCACACGCTCTCATCTTAACCATGTATTCCAAAAAGAGCTTAATATTTCTGTCCAAAAATTTCTAATTGATTTTCGTATGCACAAAGCCGCTAACTTTCTTGTCAGCACTGCCATGTCAATAAAAGAGATCTCAAACGCAGTTGGATACCGCGACCAGCTTGTGTTTTCCAAAGCATTTAAAAATAAATTTGGGATGAGTCCGAAAATATATCGAAATTATACAGATAAACTGGAAACCAGAAATCAAAGACCTTAATGTCAGATATGTTTCAAATCAGCTCAGACCGGGTATCGGTCTGAGCATTCCTCTAAGAATTTTTTTACATTTTTCCTTACTTTAGCGCCTCATCCCGCAGAGAAACCGGAATACAAAGCTCATCTCCTATCTGCAGATTATAAATATCCACAAATGGATTTGCATACATTATCTGCAGCAGCGGCACATGATACTTCCTGCTCAGCAGATAAAGTGTATCGCCTTCCCGAACTACATGAATAATTCCTCTACATTCCATCATAAACTCCATAAGAAACATCTTTCCTTTATCATATGCGGCAGTTTCCATCTGGTTCCTGACGCATACCTTTATACCCTCTGGGGCACGCGTACCATTCGGCAAAATAAAGGAAATACCCTCCGGGCATACCTTTATGCCATTCGGCAGAATTAAGGAAATACCCTCCGGGCATACCTTTATGCCATTCGGCAGAATTAAGGAAATACCAAAATAGTTTTTTCCAAAAAAAATTATTTGTCTTTTGTCATTTCCTGTCGTATAATACAGTTTGTTTGCAGGGTAAACACAAATCATATATTTAATAAGTAGAAACAGGTGATATTATGGAAAATAGCAGCAATAAACTGGGTATTGACATTGGCTCTACTACTGTCAAGGTCGCAGTTTTGGACAAAGAGAATCATATCCTTTTCTCTGACTATGAACGTCATTTTGCCAATATCCGGGAAACTCTCGCAGGCCTTGTATCGAAAGCGCTTGATAAATTAGGCGATCTGAAACTCTCCGCTGTGATCACAGGATCTGGCGGCCTGACTCTGGCAAAGCACTTAGACATTCCCTTTGTACAGGAAGTCGTTGCCGTATCTACTGCCCTCTCCGACTATGCGCCGCAGACAGATGTCGCAATCGAATTAGGCGGTGAAGATGCCAAAATCATTTATTTTGAAAATGGAAACGTAGAACAGCGTATGAATGGAATCTGCGCCGGAGGAACGGGATCGTTTATTGACCAGATGGCCTCCCTGATTCAGACCGACGCCGCCGGGCTGAACGAATACGCCAAAAATTACCAGGAAATCTATCCCATTGCGGCCCGCTGCGGCGTTTTTGCCAAAACGGACATACAGCCTCTGATCAATGAAGGCGCCACCAGGGAAGATTTGTCCGCTTCCATTTTCCAGGCGGTTGTCAACCAGACCATCAGCGGCTTAGCCTGCGGAAAGCCTATCCGGGGACATGTCGCTTTTCTCGGCGGGCCCCTGCATTTCTTATCCGAACTGAAGACTGCGTTTATCCGCACTTTAAAACTGGATGAAGAACATACCATAGAGCCGGAACAGTCTCATCTCTTCGCTGCGATTGGCTCCGCACTGAATTATAAGGAAGATTCTGTCACGTCCCTTCTGGAATTAAAGGAAAAACTCGGCTCCGATTTGCATATGGAGTTTGAAGTAGCCAGACTCGATCCTTTGTTTCGTACCAAAGCAGATTACCATGCGTTTTTGCAGAGACATTCCGGGCATACTGTAAAAACCGCAGACCTTTCCGCCTACAAAGGAAACTGCTATCTGGGCATTGACGCCGGTTCCACTACAACCAAAATTGCCCTGATAGGGGAAGACGGTTCTCTGCTGTATTCTTTCTACAGCAGCAATAACGGAAGTCCCCTGGCAACCGCGCTTACCGCGATAAAAGAAATTTATTCCCTGCTGCCTTCCGGTGCGCATATTGCCCACTCCTGCTCTACCGGATATGGGGAAGCGCTGTTAAAAGCAGCCCTGTTATTGGACGAGGGTGAAGTAGAAACGGTTGCCCACTATTATGCAGCTGCATTTTTCAATCCTGATGTTGACTGTATCTTAGATATCGGCGGGCAGGATATGAAATGTATGAAAATCAAGAACCAGACGATTGACAGCGTACTGTTAAATGAAGCCTGCTCCTCCGGCTGCGGTTCCTTTATCGAAACCTTTGCCAAATCCTTAAATTATTCTGTACAGGATTTTGCAAAAGAGGCATTGTTTGCCCAAAATCCCATTGATCTTGGGACAAGATGCACCGTATTTATGAATTCCAAAGTAAAACAAGCGCAAAAAGAGGGTGCAACCGTTGCGGATATTTCTGCGGGACTGGCCTATTCTGTAATTAAAAATGCCCTGTTTAAGGTAATCAAATTATCAGACGCAGCAGATCTTGGCAGCCATATTGTCGTGCAGGGCGGTACGTTTTATAACGATGCCGTACTGCGCAGCTTTGAACAGATTTCCGGCTGTGAAGTTATCCGTCCGGATATTGCCGGGATTATGGGAGCATTTGGCGCTGCGCTGATTGCAAAGGAACGCTGCAAAGAACGGCCTTCCATGTCCTGCAGCAACAATACAAAAATACCAAAAAGCACAATGCTTTCCATTGACCAGATCAATGCCCTGACCTTTGAAACAGAACTGAAACGCTGCCAGAAATGTACCAATCACTGTCTTCTGACAGTAAACCATTTTTCCGGCAGCAGAACATACATCACTGGCAACCGCTGTGAGAGAGGCCTTGGAGAAGAGAAGAAAAAAGAAGATATTCCCAATCTCTTTGCCTGGAAATACCGCCGGATATTCGCCTATCCGCCCCTTTCCAGTGAAGAAGCCAAACGCGGTACGGTAGGCCTGCCCAGAGTTTTAAATATGTATGAAAACTATCCGTTCTGGGCTGTATTTTTTAAGACGCTAAACTTCCGGGTGCTGCTGTCTCCCCAGTCTTCCCGGAAGATTTATGAAATGGGCATTGATTCTATCCCAAGCGAATCAGAATGCTATCCAGCCAAGCTGGCCCATGGCCATATTTCCTGGCTGATTGAAAAACAGGCGGATTTTATTTTTTACCCTGGAATCCCCTTTGAACGGGATGAATTTCCGGATTCCAACAATCACTACAACTGTCCGATTGTAACGTCCTATTCGGAGAATATTAAAAATAACGTAGATGCCATTACATCCGGTGAAATGCGGTTTCTAAACCCATTTATGACCTTTGGCAGCTATGAAGCCCTCGAAACTCAGTTAGTCAACACGTTTACCAGTGAATTTAACATTCCAAAGGAAGAAATCTCTCTGGCAGTCAAAAACGGCTGGGAGGAACTGGCTTTGGTAAAAACAGAAGTACAGAAAAAAGGGGAAGAAGTGTTAGACTATCTGAAACAGACAGGGAAACGCGGAATTGTCCTTGCCGGACGGCCTTATCATGTTGATCCGGAAATCCATCACGGCATACCGGAGCTGATTAACTCCTATGGGCTTGCCGTATTAACCGAAGATTCCATTTCCCATTTAAGCCAGCCGGAGCGCCCCCTAATCGTGATGGATCAGTGGACCTACCATTCCCGGCTGTATGCTGCCGCCGACTATGTAAAAAGCCAGGATCGCCTGGATTTGATCCAGCTTAATTCCTTTGGCTGCGGCTTAGACGCCGTTACAACAGACTGTGTCAGCGATATTCTGATCAAATCCGGCAAAATCTACACCTGCCTGAAAATTGACGAAGTCAATAACTTAGGCGCGGCGCGTATCCGGATTCGTTCTCTTCTCGCGGCAATCCGTGTGCGGGAAAGGAAACAGGCGGATCAAAAGCGGCACATTGTGTCCTCCGGCTACAAACGGGTGGTATTTACAGAAGAAATGCGTAAAAATTACACCATTCTCTGCCCGCAGATGTCTCCGATTCATTTTGAATTGTTGGAGCCAGCCTTCCAGACCGCCGGATATAACATCGTTGTGCTGAATAATGACAACCGTACCGCGGTAGATGTGGGGCTGAAATTTGTAAATAACGACGCCTGCTACCCATCCCTGATTGTGGTGGGCCAGATTATGGAAGCCGTACAGTCCAGCAAATTTGATATGACCAAAACCGCTGTTTTAATCTCCCAGACCGGAGGCGGCTGCCGTGCTTCCAACTATATCGGCTTTATCCGCCGTGCCCTTGAAAAAGCGGGCTACCCGGAGGTTCCGGTTATATCCATTAACTTAAGCGGACTAGAAAAAAATCCCGGCTTTAAGCTGACGCTTCCGGTGATCCAGCATGGACTGTACGCGCTGGAATTTGGCGATATTTTTATGCGCTGCCTCTACCGCACCAGGCCTTATGAGGCGGTTCCCGGTTCCGCCAACGCACTGCATGAGAAGTGGAAAAAAGAAGTAATTGCTTTTGTATCCCGGGATAAAATGCTTTCCCATCGGAAGTATAAAAAGCTTTGCAGAGAAATTATCCGCGACTTTGACAATCTTCCTCTAAAGAATATCAAAAAGCCAAAAGTCGGTATTGTAGGAGAAATCCTTGTAAAATTCCTGCCTGCCGCCAATAATTATCTGGTGGAATTGTTAGAAGCGGAAGGCGCTGAAGCCGTCGTACCAGATTTAACGGACTTTCTGCTCTATACCTTCTATAATCAGAATTTCCAGGTGAAATATCTTGGGAAAAAGAAAAAAGCCGCTAAATTAGCAAATCTGGGCATCCAGTTTTTTGAATGGCTTCGGAGCGCGGCAAGGGATGAGTTTGAAAAGAGCAAACGGTTTGATCCTCCGGCCAGAATATCGGATCTGGCCAATTATGCAAAGGATTTGGTTTCACTGGGAAATCAGACCGGAGAAGGCTGGTTTTTGACTGGAGAAATGTTAGAACTGATACATATGGGCGCCAATAATATTGTCTGCACCCAGCCGTTTGGCTGCCTGCCGAATCATGTTGTGGGAAAAGGAGTGATCAAAGAACTTCGCAAGCAGCATCCGCTGGCGAATATTGTGGCGATTGACTACGATCCCGGGGCAAGCGAGGTAAACCAGCTGAACCGGATTAAACTGATGCTGTCTACGGCGCAGAAGAATTTGAAGAATCGGTAATTGCACAGTTTTTTTGTAACGGGGCATTCCAACATAAAGCGAGGGGACTGTCGGGAAATGCAAATATCATACAGGATATAGCGCCAAATTATATGGGTATATGATATCTTGTGGATTTTAGCTATTCCCCGACAGCCCTCTCATTTTGAATTATTCTTGCGTATTTTACAGGTTCCGTCCCTGATATTGTATGGTTACAACATAGACTATTAATTTTACTTTGTATTTATCCAAAATATTTTTTCTCCAGTTCTGTAAAAACTACCTCTGCGTCGATTGCTTCTGCTCCATTTGCCTTTTCCCGCTCGGATTCAAAGATGGCCTGGTCGATACGATTAATTCTTGCAAATTTATCATATAATCACTGCTCATTACAACCAGGTCACTATATCCGTTCTTGGTAATAAAATAGGCTCCTGCTCCTTGTGCGCAAGATTGGAACTCTCAGTTGTATTGCGCAAATCCTTAATCGGCATTATAAGCGGCATACGATATCACTCCTTTCTCAGACGCAATTATCGCATAATTATGCACATTATACAACATGGATATTCGGCACAGCTGCATCCAATTGGCGTAGGTGTGAAATGAAACGATATGTTTCCTCATCATAATCTGTAATAACACTTTTCAAAATCCATTCCCTTTTATAACCTGCCCCCCAGATTGCAAGAGCGATTAGCGTATAGTCTTTGCCTCCGGAATGGATTTTCTTGCTGCCGGCGATCGCGCCAATGGAATCTGTCGTCGGTTTTACCGTAAAATCCTCATTGTGACATTATTCCCAGGCTGTGGTTATAGATGTAGGAACTTTGTGTAAAAGAATCATCTGTATAACGATATTCCGCCTTAAAATCCATGTTGTCAGACTGATATAGAAACTTTACTCCAACCGATTCTCCAAAGGAGGACAATTTCCCAATCAAATACCAGACGCCTAAAACAATATTTACTCATGTTCTAATTTCCCGGTATAAAGCTGATAATACATCCCTTTCTTTG
>CAJUPF010000094.1 GCA_910588565.1 uncultured Lachnospiraceae bacterium | reverse complement strand
AGACTGCGGATCCTATGGCGGCAATTACTGATGACGGAACGGAAAAGACAATCACATACTGGCATACTTTTACAGAAGGGGCGCGTAAAGATTATATTGATGAGATGGTAGCCGAATACATGAAAGAACATCCGAATGTGAAAATTAATGTAGAGGTATATCCCTGGAATGTGTTTGCTCAGAAATGGACGGCAGGGCTGGCAGCGGGGGCGCTTCCTGATGTCAGCAGCGTAAACCCGGATAATTTATTTGCAATTAACCAGGCGGGAGCAGTACTGCCCATGAATCCTTTGATTGACGCACTTGAAGAAGACTATTTCCTTGGGAAACCGCTGGATAACTTTACAGATGGCAATACGGTTCTGGGAATACCTTATTACCTCCATTCCTATGTCATGTGGTACCGCAAGGATGTGCTGGAGGAAAAAAATCTGTCTGTTCCGAAAAATTGGGATGAACTGTTAAGTACAGTAGCTGCGGTAGCAGATCCGCCAAATAGATATGGATTTACCATTGCCATGTCGAAAAACGATCAGATGTGTGCACAACTTCTTAGTTGTTTTGCAAAGGCGGAAGGCGTTCCTTTAATTACAGAAGATAATAAGGGGAATTTAACGGATCCTAAGGTGGTTAAAGCAATTCAGCTGATGGCAGATCTCTATAAGGCAGGTTCTCCGGAAGGCTCGGTAAATTATGGCCTTTCCGAACAGAATGATGTATTCTTCCAGGGCAAGTCAACATTTGCTTTTGGATCAGGCTTTCATATCAATGGAGTGGAACAGAATTCTCCTGAGCTTTTGGACAAGATTGCGGCGGTTCCGTTTATGGGACCAGATGGAGAAAATCTTGGAACAACTACATTTGTAATTGGTCTTATGGGCTGGAATCAGACAAAATATCCGGAAACGGTATATGACTTCATTAAATTTCATTTCGAAAAGGAATGTTATATCAACTTCTTACATTTGATTCCCGGCGGACAGCTGCCTGCAACAATGGAAGCTGCAAATTCTGTGGAATTCTATGACAATGAGACGATCCAGAAGTTTAAACCAGAAATTGAATACATTCAGGAAGGAATTGAAAACGGAACCTTTATTGGCATGGATTATGGCCTTACACCTGCGGCAGCGGCATTGACCAGTCAGGGAATTATTGAAGAGTGTTTACAGGATATTGTACTGAACGGGACTGCTGCAGAGGATGCAGCACAGAAGGCAAATAACAAGTTGAATGCGGCAATCGAGATTTTAATGGAATAAGTGCATTGCGGGGACGGAAGTGATGGCTTTTCCGTCCCCGTTTTGTCTTAAGCGGAGGAGGAGTTCTATGGGGCAACACCGGAAACGGAAAATAGCTGGAAAGGGTATGGGGAATCGGATTGCAGATTTTGTAGACCGCCATATGTGTGGGGTGTTTATTACCCCGGCATTTCTTGTGACCATATTGTTGCTGGCTTATCCGATATGTATCAGCATCTGTTACAGTTTTACGAATAAGAGTTTGCTGGGGAAAGCAGTTGAATTTATTGGATTTGACAATTATATTTCAATTCTGCAGAATTCGGATTTTTACCATGCAATGTGGAACACGGTTGTATATACTATAATCTCGCTGTCATTACAGCTGTTTTTGGGATTTATTGTAGCATTATCGCTTCATAAAATAAATCGGTTTAAAGGTTTGTTTCGGACGCTGGTATTAATTCCCTGGGCATTTCCTATGATCGTCGTTACATTCACATGGTCTTACCTTTTAAATGATTTATATGGAATCGTCAATGCCAAATTACTTCAATGGAATTTGATTTCACAGCCCATACAGTTTTTTGCCAATCCCAAACTTGCCATGCTGACGGTAAGCTTGATTAATGTATGGTTTGGAGTTCCACTGTTTGCAATTAATATTTTAGCGAGCTTGCAGACAATTTCCAGGGATTTATACGAAGCAGCTCAGATTGACGGAGCCAGTCCGTTTCAGAGTTTTCGTTTTATTACGCTTCCTTTTGTGAGAGTTGTTGTAGGGCTTCTTATTATTTTACGGACAATCTGGATCTTTAACAGCTTTGACCTGATTTTCCTTCTTACAGGCGGCGGGCCAGGAACATCAACGGAGACGGTACCAATCTTTGCGTACCGTATGGGCTGGACATTATATTCTCTGGGAAGATCTTCCGCCGTTACCATTTTGCTGCTGCTGTTTTTGACAGCAGCGTGCCTGATTTATTTTAAGATATTGGATCATTGGGAAGAGGAGGTGGCATGATGAGAACCAGACTGCATAAAAATGCCTGGACGATACTGTCTTATGTAATTCTTATTGTAGCGGTATTACTGGCGGGAGGACCGCTTATTATTGTAATATTTGCATCTTTTAAAGGACAGTTTGAGATTGTCAGCAATACAGCCTCCCTTCTGCCGGAACAGTTTTCTCTTTACTGGTTTAAAGATTTGCTTCACAAGACGGATTTCCTGATTTATGTGAAAAATAGCCTTGTCTATTCGTCCCTGTCTACAGTGCTGGGGATGACAATTTCTTCTCTGGCCGCCTATGCAATTACCAGGTTTGGAGGGAAGAAACAGAAGATCCTGACAAGAGTGATTGTAATGACATATATGTTTCCGCCGATCTTACTTGCAATTCCGTATTTTATACTGGTATCGAATCTGGGATTTACGAATACGTTGCCGGGATTATTAATAGCATATATGTCATTTACTGTTCCATTCTGTACTTATCTGCTGGTCAGCTATTTTCGAACTGTGCCAAAGGATATTGAAGAGGCGGCAATGATAGACGGGTTACGGCGGCCAGGCGTATTTTTTTATATTGCGCTTCCCTTAGTAATGCCAGGGTTGGTAGCGACAGCGATTTTCGCATTTATTAATGCATGGAATGAATTTTTATATTCCCTTTTGATTATCAGCAGTGGGGAAAAGATGACGGTTTCTGTCGGTTTGTACTCCTTAAAAGGCGGCATGGAAACATTGCAGTGGGGACACATGATGGCGGCGTCAGTATTAGTTGTGATTCCATCTATTGTGTTTTTCTCTATTATTCAAAAAAGTATTGTAGGCGGACTTACTGCCGGAGCGGATAAATAAAAGATGAGATAAAGAAAACCTGACATTATAGGAGGATTAGGGGAGAATGATCGGGTATGGAATTATAGGATGCGGCTATGCAGGCAGAATTCACGCAGACAATCTGGAAAAATTACCGGAAGTACGGCTGGCTGCTGTGTTTGATACGGATTATGAGCGTATGAGAGCCTTTGCACAGGAAAGAGGAACTTCCATGGCATCCTCCATAGAAGAGCTATGCGGTGATAAAGAGGTAGATGCTGTAATTATTACAACGCCCAATAACAGTCATGTAATTCCGGCTATCTGTGCAGCAAAAGCCGGAAAGCATGTATTCTGTGAAAAACCTGTGGCGTTAAGTTTAAAAGATACAAAAGAAATGCTTGATGCAGCAAAAAAATCAGGAGTACGTTTTTTTGCTGCTCACACAACAAATTTTATAAGGGGTGTTCAGACGGCAAAAGTGCTGCTGGCTTCAGACGCAATAGGAAAACTTCTTATGATTGAAGCGGTTCATACAGATTGGGCAGGACCTCAGCAATCCATAGGCTGGAAACAGATGAAAACGATCTCGGGAGGTCATCTGTATCACCATATGCATGAGATAGATTTAATTTGCCAGCTAACAGGTCTTCCGGTATCAGTATATGCCAATGGGATAAATCTGGTTCACCATGGAACAGGATATGGTGATGAGGAAGATGCAGTATTTTTGAATATGAAGCTTTCCGGAGGCGGATTTGCATCACTAATTATTGGCTCTGCGTTTCACCTGGGCGATCATTTTGTTAAACTTCAGGGAAAAACCGGAGGAATCCTGTTGGACTTTAAAAACTCTGTTGTTCAATTGGAAAATGGCCAGGGAAAGACATTGTATTCTATGCAGGAGAATGAGCCAGAGGACGAAGAACGCAGGAATGAATACCGGAAAAATAAGCAGGATGCCGGAAAAGGGTTTGGAAAGCCGGGGATGAAAACTTCGTCCTGGATGAGTACTATATTTTATAAGGAATTGCTGTGTTTTCATAATATAATCAAAACTGGCAATGTAGATCCTAAATATAAGTCGCTGCTGGATGGGAGTGCTGCATATAACTGTGTAAAGGTACTGGATGGCGCCAGAGAATCTATGGTATCTGGATTGCCGGTTAGATTGGAGGAATGATAGAATGAATCTGGGGATTATAGGACTGGATTCTTCTCATGCAGTTCAGTTTTCAAGAATTCTAAATGGAAAAAATGAACTGTTTCATATTAGTGGACATCCTGTGACTGCGGCGTATCCGGGGCCAGTATCTTCGGACTTTGATATGAGCCGGGAACGGATGGAAAACTTTACCAGGAGTGTTGCAGAAGAATGGGGAGTAAAATTATATGCATCCATTGCAGAGGTAATGAACCATTCTGATGCGGTTTTCCTGGAACAGGTAGATGCAAGAAGACGGCTGTCACAATTTAGAGAGATAGTTCGTTTTGGAAAGCCAATTTATGTAGATAAGCCCTTTGCATTGAGTACAGAGGATTGTAAAGCGATGCTGAAACTGGCAAAAGAGTATAGTGTCCCCGTTTTATCTACTTCTTCTCTGCGGTTTGCAGACAGCCTTACTGCTGCATTGAAACAGTGTGAACTGCACTCTGTAGTCGGAGCGGATTTCTTTGGACCAATGCCGTTTACTCCTACACAGCCGGGGTATTTCTGGTATGGAGTTCACATGGCTGATATGTTATACAGAACCATGGGAACCGGATGCAGTAAGGTTTCTGTTATTCATACTTGCCAGCATGATGTAATTACCGGCGTTTGGAAAGATGGGAGAATTGGAAGTATCCGGGGAAACAGATGCGGTAATGGAAACTTTGGAGGTACGGTTTATCATGAATCAGGCAGTGTATTTGTTGATGTTTCTCAGGATACGAGAGGGTATTATGAATGTCTGGTGGAGCAGATTATTAAAATGTTTGATACTGGACAGAGCTCCGTTACAAACCAGGAAATGACAGAAGTGGTTCGCTTTTTAGAGGCGGCAGGGGAAAGTCTTAACACAGGACGGGAAGTAGAATTATAAAAGGAGAGGTAGAATACATGATTCGAATTGGTATTTTGGGCTGTGGCTATTTCGGAGCGGAATTTGCCAGAGCAGTAAGGGAAATGCAAGGGATTCAACTGACGGCGATTTACAGTCCCGGGAAAAGTTCAGAACGGTTAAGCAATGAATTGGGGTGCCGGCGCGCTTCTTCTGTGGAAGAAATTATGGAAAATGCAGAAATTGACGCGATAATCATTGCCACGCCTAACCATCTCCATTATCAGCACGTGCTGGCGGCGGCTGAAGCAGGAAAACATATTTTTTGTGAGAAACCCTTTGCGCTTGACCCTGGAGAGGCCGCAGAGATGGTAGAGGCATGCCGGAAAGCGAAAGTTGTGCTGATGGTAGGGCATATCATGCATTTCTATTATGGAATTGCAAAAGTTAAGACTATGATTCAGGAAGGATTTTTTGGTGATATTCTTACCATGCATATTGAGCGTACAGGCTGGGAACAGAAAAAGGCTGATGTAAGTTGGAAGAAAATGCAGGAGAAATCGGGTGGCCATTTGTTTCACCATATTCATGAAATCGATATAATGCAGTGGATTATGGGAATGCCTACAGAAATGTATGGGGCGGGCGGTAATCTTGGACATGGCAGTGCAGAATTCGGAGATGAGGACGATGTGCTTCTGCTTACTGCCAGCTTTGGAGGGAATGCCTTTGCAACATTGCAATATGGTTCCGGTTTTCGGCTGGGAAATCATTTTATCCGCATTAACGGTACAAAAGCAGGGGCATTGATTGATTTTAAGCATGCAAATGTACATGTGGTCAGCGATGCGGGGGAAACAGAATTTCCGCTGTTTGAAGATGAGAAGAGTGCCGCGGCGATCTGCGAACTCTTTGCACGTACTGACGGGGGGATTTCATATGGTTCTCCAAAGGAGCGGCCTCCGGAATATATACGGGTTTCCCTGCGGCAGGAACTGGAACTGTTTCTACATGTGATCGATGGCGGCGAAATACCGGAGAATAAAAAGGATTTATTTGATGGGTCTTCAGCGGTTCATTCAGTTATGATTGCAAAGATGGGATACAGCGCCGTGCAACGGCACAAATCTCAACTGCTCTGAATATACCGGACGGCTCCGAATATCAGATAGGAGGACATCATAAAGAAGAAGGAAAAAGGGCTGCATCACAAAATGATGCAGCTCATGTGGATGGATCTTATTATATTTTTTTTGATTGCAGGCGCTGGTGTCATTCTGTCACAACAGATTTATCGCCAGAATATTGAAACGGAGACTTCTAATGTATTTGAAGCCTCTTTTTCGAATATAGAAAATACACTGCATTTTATTGAAAATATAGCATTCAATATTATGAATGATAAAACGGTCAAGGAAGCGCTTCGGGCTGTAAATCAGGAGAGTGAAGATCGCTATACGTTAGTAGATGATTTATATTATCGCCTTATAACCGGCTCTTTGGTGGCAAATGATGCTGTTTCTATTATTGTAACAGATCAGGAAGGACATCAATATGCAACAGGAAGTCTGAACGATAATCTGACAGATGAAGAACAGGTGAAAATACACTCTCTGATGGAGTCACGGCTCTCGCCAACTGAACCTGTGTGGCTGGAGCGGGGAAATGGACGGGAGCTGCTTTATGGGAGAGAACTCTACGACACTCCATTTGGTGGACAGAGTCCGCTGGGAATGATTTTGATTCGTGTGAATCTGGATAAGATGATGGCGGAAAGCCGTCAGGGTAGTCTTGTAAATGGAAATATCGTTATCTTTTATAAAGGAAGACCCATTTACGCTGGAGATAAACAAATCTTTAGTAACCCAGAGCTATTGGATACAGTGATACAAGAAAAAAACGGACTGTATTTTAAAGAAGAATCGG
Source organism: uncultured Lachnospiraceae bacterium (assembly GCA_910588565.1). Lineage (GTDB taxonomy): Bacteria > Bacillota > Clostridia > Lachnospirales > Lachnospiraceae > Roseburia_B. The sequence goes on along the minus strand of CAJUPF010000094.1, from coordinate 2,345 downwards.
GATCAGAATTTTCTGGTATCACTTATCTGGGGTATGAAAGATACAGTGAAATGATGACATCGACAAATACTTTGATGATGTTCTTTACAATTGCAATTTTACTCATACTGATTGTATCCTTTTTGGCAACAGCACGAGTGGTTCATCATATAACTGCTCCTATTGCGTTTTTAAGCAGAAAGATGAAAGCAGTAGAACAAGGAGATTTTTCTGTACAGATTGACAGAAAACTTTTGGATACAGATATAAGGGAATTTGAGGAACTGGCGGCTAATTTTAATCTTATGACAGGAGAGATCGGACGCCTGGTGGAAGATAATTATTTAAGGACAATCAAGGAGAAAGAGTATCAGATTAAAGTTCTGCAGGCGCAGATTAATCCTCATTTCCTTTATAATACACTGGATACCATTAACTGGTTAGCTATGGACAGCGGACGGCCTGAAATATCAAGCATGGTACAGTCTCTGGCAACTCTCTTTCGTGAAGCGACAAAACAGCAGCAATATCTGATCCCTCTAAGTGAAGAACTGGCGCTTTTATCGTGTTATATAACGATTCAAAAAATACGGCTGGAGGAACGGCTGGATGTGACATTCTCTATTCCAGATGAATGCATGAATTTAAAGATCCCGAAGCTTTCTCTTCAGCCGATTTTGGAAAATTCAGTGAAATATGCGGCAGAAGCTACGATGAAGCCATGTGTGATTGAAATTCATGCAAGAAAAAAGGGAAATTGTCTGATTCTTTGTATTTGGGATAATGGACCGGGAATTCCGAAACAGATATTGACACAGATTAGAGAACGAAAGGCACTGGGCAATACGGGAATTGGTCTTCTGAATATTGAAGAGCGTATTCAAATGCTCGGGGGCTCAGGGAGCGGGTTAAAAATATATTCGAAAAAAGGACAGGGGACATGGATCACCATGTGTATCGGTCAACCAGGAGGTACAAGCAGTTGAAATACCGGGCATTGATTGTAGATGATGAGCGTATTATTCTAAATGGAATCATGAGATTGCCAATCTGGCTTTCTCTTGATATGGAACCTGTTGCGGCGATGACTGGTTTGCAAGCCCTGGAATTAATGGAACAGTATCGATTTGATCTGGTTATCACTGATATCCAGATGCCGGAAATGGACGGGCTGGAATTTATCTCTCAAATGCGGAAAGTGTATCCAGACATTCCGACAGTTGTTTTATCAGGCTATGATTCTTTTACTTATGCGAAGGAAGCTATCCATTATGGAGTTGTAGATTATTTGCTGAAGCCAATTTCTCAGTTAGACTTAACGGACACAATTACCAGAATTTTTCATGAATTAGAAGAAAAGAAGGAAGCACGGCAACGGGACGAAATGCTTCGAGGGACAGTAAGGCAAACGATTCGAGACGCAAATGCCCGGTTGTTGGAACATGGATTGCTGGGGGGAAGGAAAAATGATCGAATTGATCGTTTGCTGGGGCCTTGCTATATTTTGGCAGAATGTATTCCCTGCGATTTGGAGGAGGAAAATCTGGCAGGTCTTAATCTCCTGTTAGAAAACATAAAGCAGATTGTACTGGGATCCTGCAGAGATACCAGAGCGGTTGTTACATTATTTATGAGTCAAATTGTATTAGCGGTAAATCAGGAAGCAATGGATTTTAACAGGATTCTGTCTGAGTTCAGGGAATGGAGTGAAAAAAATGAATACCCTTTTTCTGTATCTTGGATTTTAGTCAGTCCGGGGGAAGTTTTGTCTGATCGTTACAGCGTTCTGACCAGAATATCCTCATACCGTTTTTACCATGATCATTTTTGTGTTTTGTCCCAGCAGGAAACCAAATCTATAGAAGGAGATCTGAGCTTTGATGCATTGGAAGAGTCTGTAAAAAGAGGAGATGCGGAATCCGCATTAACAGAAATGGAAAAAGTGATCGAGAATCTACGCCTTTTAAATAGACCTCCGGAAGAATGTAGAACCTACTGTGTCAGACTTTATCTTATTTTAGCTAAATATACAAACGAACATGTTCGTGAAACTGGAATTATTGAATTACTGATGACCAGCGCCTATACTGATTTTAACGGACTTGCGGCCATACTGCGTCAACTTTTAACCCAATGGGAAACCAGCAGATCAGAGCGGAATTTGGCGAATTTCAGCGGTATCGTTAGAAAAGCAATGCTGTATGTACATGAGCATCTGGCTGATGAAGAGCTCTCTATAGCTGTAGTAGCCGGAACGGTTCTTTTTATTCATCCGGACTATTTCGGAAAACTTTTTAAAAAAGAAACAGGGATTGCATTCACAAGATATGTGATGGATTTGCGTATGGACTATGCGAAAAAATTAA
>CAJUPF010000093.1 GCA_910588565.1 uncultured Lachnospiraceae bacterium | reverse complement strand
CTTATGCAGAAATTTTGCCATTTTGCGTCAAAAAATATTTATAAGTGGCCTAAGAGTAAATTGAAGTCCTATAAAAAACTATTTCGTCAAAGGGGATTGAGTACAAAAGCAAAGTTATCTACAGAGTAAAGACAAAAGAGATCGAAGCAACAGCAAATAAAAAGGAGCCGCCTGTGGCTCCTTTTATACTGTGAAAATAGTAAATCAATTTTTTATTCCAACGGCAGCCGCCTGTAAATCAATACAGAAACTCCCGCTGCTATCAGCTCCGTAAAGCAGAACGCATACCACACGCCATTTGCTCCGGCAAATCTGCTGAACAGATATGCTGCAGGCAGTATCACAGCTGCATTGCGCAGCAGTGAGAGGATTAGTGACTGTCCGCCTTTGCCAAGTCCTTCTAAGGCGCCGGAGCAGGTGATGGAACATGCGGATGGGACAAATCCCAGGCTGATAATATGCAGTGCATGGATTCCAATTTCAATTGTCTCAGGGCTGCTGGTAAATAATCCAATCAGCTGTCCTGGTATTATCCAGCATAACAGGGTGCCAAACAGCATAATTCCACTATTTAGAATCAGTGCGGTTTTATAAATTTTTCTGACGCGCCCATATTCTTTTGCTCCAAAATTATAGCCCATCAATGGCCGTATTCCCTGGATAATTCCATTGGCTGTCAGATAAATGAAGGTCTGCAGTTTATAATAGACGCCAAGGACAAGTACATATTTTTCTGAAAAACCTGCCAGCAGCCGGTTTAACATGGAGATTAAAAGTGAGGGCAGCGCAAGTGTCAGAGCTGCCGCGATGCCTACGGAATACATTTTCCGTATAATTTCTGGATCAAATGCTGCATAGGATCGGCTTACTTTTATCGAAGAAGGACGGAATGCGTAAATCAGCAGATAGACAATCAGGGAAATGCATTGTCCGATTCCTGTGGCATAAGCTGCGCCTGCAATGCCCATAGCCGGGAAGACGCCAATTCCAAAGATCAGAAACGGGTCCAGGATAATATTTGCAAGACAGCCGCACATCATGCTGAACATGGATACTTTCATCTGACCGGCAGCCTGAAAAATTTTCTCATACGCCAGTCCTAAATGGATAACAGGCGAAAAAAGAAAGGCTCTGTTAGCATAGATCAGAGCTAACTTTATCATCTCCTGATTGGAGGAGAAATTTTTTAAAAAGAAAGGCATTCCTGCTATGCATACAGCCATAAGGATCAGTCCATGTATCAGGCTGAGCAAAACGCCTTGCGTGGCAGCTTTGCTGGCCCGGTGCGGATCATTGGCTCCTGAATAGTATGCAATCACTGCATTCAGGCCGACTCCAAACCCAATAGCAATTGCGTTAATCAGATTTTGTATGGGAAAAACGATTGCCAGTGCAGTAATCGCCTGTTCGCTTACTTTGGCTACAAAATAACTGTCAATAATATTGTACAGTGAATTTACAGCCATTGAAATCACCATGGGCAGTGACATGGATAACACCAAGGGTAAAATATTTTTTTCTTTCATAAATGATTGATCCATAGATATCTCCTCCTGAAATAGAACAAATATTGCGGCCTGCGGGATTTCTGCTCCGAAGTTCAATTGCATAAAAAAACACAATTACGTAACGTAATTGTGTGGCGAAAAAAGAATCTCTTAAAAAATCCACTCCCCGAAAGGTTTTGTATTAGTTTTATATCATATTTTTTTGTATAAGTCAAGGTTCAGATCCTCTTGACTTTTATATTCGTCAGATGTAGAATATAATCAAATATACGGCAAATGCCGAAGATATCCGGGCATACCTTTATGCCATACGGGCGAGGAGGAAATAAAGATGAAATACAAATCACTGCCAAATTCAGAATTGGAGCTGATGATGATTCTCTGGAAGGCAAAAAAACCCATGACCAGAACAGAAATAGAAGAACAGCTGCCGAAAAAACGGCATTTATCAAAGACGACGGTGCTTTCTTTTTTGTCACGGCTGGAAGAAAAAGGGTTTGTCCGGGTGGAGAAGGAAGGGCGGAGTAATTGTTATATTCCGCTTGTAAAGGAAGAAGATTATCTGAAACAGGAGAGCGGATCGATTTTAAAGAGGCTGTATGGGAGTTCGGTCAGGAAATTTGTGGCGGCTTTGTATGATGGAGATGGTCTTTCTAAGGAGCAGATTGAAGAGCTGAAGGACTATCTGGACAGTTTATAGGGGATTTGCAACGGTGATCCATATGAAGCTGATTCTGATAAAAAGAAACAGAAAGATAAACTGCTGCAAAGTAAGCAGGGACGGGAGGGAGCTATGAGGGATTTGTTTTTGGAGGTATTAAAATTATCCATACTATGCAGTGCGGGTATTCTTCTGATATCGTCGGTATCTTTGCTGCTTCGGAGAACCCATACGGTTTTTTGGCGGTACTGTCTTTGGGTTCTGCTGGCTGTCCGTCTGCTGCTGCCATTTGATTTCTCGATTTCCGGACGGGCAGTTATCATCCCGCTTCCGATATCTATGGCGGCAGAAGAGCAGAAACCGGCTGTAAGTTTACCGATGGATGGACAGGAATCTGATATAGGACGAAATGCTGCAAATCCTGGGGAAGGCCGTCTGACCGCACAGACAGAGGAACGGGAAGCAAAAGAGGGTAATCCAGGAGATAGCGTGATATGGGATGGTAAAACAGCAAATAATGTGACAGATTATTTCTCTGGCCAGAACCTGCAGGAAATAGCGTCGCAGGAGCCGGCAGGACAAACACAGAATGCGGATATCCGAAATCAAATATTGGAATGGGCAGCGGCTGTATGGGCAGCAGGAGCAGCATTGCTTTTTATCTGGCAGACTGTCTGCTATGCGGTTTTTTCCCATAAAGTGAAACAGACAAGGGTATTTTTTGGAAAAAAAGAGAATCTGCCGATTTATACGTCATCTGCTGTTTTCTCGCCTATGCTGACAGGAATCCGAAATCCGCAGATTGTACTTCCGGATGTGAACTACAGCAAAGATCAGCTGGCGCTGATATTGCAACATGAATTTATGCATTACAAAAGTAAGGATCTTCTGGTGAAGCTTCTGTTCAATTTAGCGAAAACGCTTCACTGGTTCAATCCGCTGGTTGTCTGGATGGAACGGCAGGCGCTGCAGGATATGGAACTTTTGTGTGACAGCCGTGTTGTCAGATGGTTTTCCAGAGAAGAAAAGAAGTTTTACGGCCAGACCTTGCTTGAATGTGCGTCATCGAAAAAAGGCATTCGTTCTGTTTTGTGTACCAATGAATTTTCCAGAAACAGGAAACTGCTGAAAAATCGGCTTACCAATATATGTTCCGGTGAAGGGAAAAAGAAGGGAATTTTAGCTGTGATCCTGGGTGTACTGCTTTTTATATCGGCGAGTCTGTTTGCCGTGCCCGGCAGTCTGGGAAATCATGCGGAAGATACTTTGCAAAGCCCGGATGCTTCCAGTTCAAAAGCAGCGTATGCAGAAGCCGGAACAGAACGGGAAAATGAGCTGGAGGAGAAGCGTTCGATACTCCTGGCGCTTTCAGAAGAAGATGCGGCAAAGGCTGTCTATGGGGATGCGCTTCCAAGGCTTGTGTATGCTTCTGATGAAAGGGCGGTTCTTTATGATGACTGGGGACTCCTGATTTACGATATGAAAAAGCGCAGGATTGAGCAGCTGTTGGATTTAAAGGCTTTTGATAATGTTACACATGTAGAAGTCTCGTCGGATGGAGGGCGGATTCTGTTTTGCAATGAATCGGATGGGAAGGAGAGGTTTATCTATGAGATTGAGAATAAGAGTCTTGCATATTCAGAGCTGGATTCCTTTGCGGAACATCATTACGACGGGCTTATGGAACGCGGGGAACAGAATTATGCTTTCACGGATACCGGAAAAGCAGTTTATCTGTCTGCGGATTCCCTGCGGACAGAGGACGGTGATTTTTACCATTCTGAGGATATGCAGGGGCTTTCTCTGATTGTATCCGGGCCTGACTGGGGAGAAAGTGAGATCTATCCACTTTTTTCGGAATATTTTGAAACACAGGGGGATCAGGTTTTTACACATCGTAATATGCGGGATTTTAGCAGGGTTGTAGGAAAAAAGTATCTCTACGGGGATGAACATGGCTGGAGTTATTATCTGGAAGAGGATGAGAAGCATGAGAGCTCACTCTGGGGAATTGCAGATATCTTAGAGCCGCTGCTTTTAACACGGTATAAAGATGAAGAGCGGCAGGTTTTGGAGGATTTGATTTATCAGGAATCCTATCTGGAATGCCCGGTGTTGTTTGCAGGCGGGCGCATTCTCTATAAAGCGGCTCTGCAGGCGGATATAATTGGGGTGAAGGATGCGTCGCTGGTAAGTATTGCCATGGACGGCAGTGACAGAACGATTGCGGATACGATTATGTACCGTGTGTTTGATGGGATTTGTGAGGATGGAGGCTGGATTTATTATTCGGGCTGGAAGAACGACGCTTTGCCGCCCAGGCCGCTGTGCCGTATATCTCCGGATTTTAGCAGCGGAGCGCAGTTGGTGGAAGAAATTCCAGGTTATTTGTGCGGCGTAATGGACGGGTATGTATATTACCTGGCAGGTAAAGACAGAAAGTCCGGAATCTGGAAACGAAATCTTGCAACCGGGGAAGAACAGATTTATGATAAATGGGGGATGGCGGCAGAGGATATTCAGCTCTTTTGGGCAAGAGAGCAGCAGTTTGTTGCAGGAGAACTTCGGGACGAAGAAACGCCGGGATGCCGTATTCTGTATTGTCCTGATTATGATGGGGAATTTTTGCCATATGCGCTGCCGTTTGATACAAATTAGTTATACAGGAAAATTTACTTCCGCCAGAAGGCAATTTTCAAACACGCGATAGAAGGAGACGCCATGACAATAGAAGAAATCAATCAGAGATTATTTACCCTTGCAGAGGAGAAGAATGCTAAACGCAGCAGCAGTATTATTCCTGGGGCGAAACCAATCTTAGGGGCCAGAATCCCGGATTTGCGGAGACTGGCAAAGCAGATTGCAAAAGAAGATTATCAGGGATTTTTAGAACAGTGTCCGGATACTTATTTTGAGCAGCAGTCGCTGCAGGCTTTTGTGCTGGGGTATGCAAAGGACGATATTGAGACGATTTTGTGGTATGCGGATCGGTTTATTCCAAAGATCGGGGACTGGTCGGTGAATGACAGCTTTTGCCAGACGTTTACGATTGCAAGGGGGAACAGGGCAAGAGTCTGGGAATGGCTGATGGGGTATGCGGCGAAAGAGGATGAGTATTCGCAGAGGGCTGCGGCGGTTCTTTTGATGAGCCATTTTCTGACAGATGAGTATGTACAGCCGGTTTTAGATGTGATGAACCGGCTTAGCTGTGACGGGTATTATACCAGAATGGGCGTTGCCTGGTGCGTGGCGACTGCATATGCAAAATATCGGGAGGAGACGTATGCGTTTTTGCTGGATAATAGGCTCGCGGATTGGACGTATGATAAAGCGATTCAGAAGATGCTGGAATCGTTTCGGGTTTCGGATGAGGATAAAAAGATGTTGCGGGGGATGAAGAGGCAGAGGTAATGGGTATTTTTGTATTATATAGGTTTTTCAAAGGGAACGCTCAGAGCAGGTCTCTCTGTCCGCAGACTCGCTCCCGCTCTTCAAAAGCGTAGCGGTACTAAGCGTGTGACGATTACAGGCAATCGCTACGCGCTAAGAACCGACGCTTTTGAACGGTCTGCGGACAGAGAGGCCTGCTCTGGGCTGACTGTTGAATTATGCTGATATATAGATAAGGCGTGAGTCATTCTCCCTACCCATATGACTTTAGATGAAATTAATGCTGGACTCTATGTTGTTGACATTGGGTGTGGGATTTTTACGTTTACGACAGATTTATACTCGTTTAAGAAAAAAACGAGAATGGGGAACGAAACTGTTTATAATGAGACTAAATCGAAAGGAGAATGATAGTTATGAAGAAAACAATTAACATTACAATGCTGGAATTGGCAAAATTATTGAAAAAAAGAGAATTTCTGTTAGGACTGATTATGGTGCTGGTTATGGGTGGAGGTATGGCATATGGTGCATGTGTGTTTCCGGATAGTTTTGGGGTAAGCAATGTAATTGCATTTTATGGAAATTTTTCCAGTATTTTAATTATGTTTTTAGCAGCAAAGAGTTTAGGGGAGGAATTTGATTTAAAAACGGTGACATTTGTTTTTACATCACGGAGCAGCAGGACTCAGATTATTACGGCAAAAATTGTAAGTATAACACTTGCGAATATGTTGATTGGTCTATGCGGCGGAATTTTATATGATATTGCATGGATTATCTGTAAACAGCCCTGGACCGTGTCTGTTTTGGCTGGGATCATTGGAAAAGAAATCCTGATTTATATGATTTATGGTTTTGCCGTAGGCGCAACAGCAGTGATGCTCACATGTTTTCTTAATACGACCATTACGCCGTTCATTTATCTGATTGTACTGTTTTGGGTAATGCCGGGTATGTTACAGATGCTCGGACAGAAAATAGCTGGGCTGGGAAAAGTAATGGATTATGTATTGTTTTGCCTGTCTGACCAGTTCCTGATGTATCAGGATTGTAGCATCAGAAATATAGCAGTATTTATCGTCACAGGTATTGCGTTTTCTATTTTAGGCATGAATATTTTACAGAGAAAAGATTTATAAGGAGCGGGTAACAGCAGACACCACGACTACAGCCGGAGAAAAAGATACTCTCACACTGGTCAAAAAGATTGGCAAACCACCTATATCGTGCAGATTTATTTCAGCGGAACCAGCGTATAGGCTATGAGCGGCAAGATCAAGCATATGCTGAAAAAATGAGATACGGCAGATGTAAAAGGACAAGGCCAGAAGCTGCTACAGTTTCCGCCGTATCGATCAGAATTCTCATGCGTTTTCGTCCTCATTTCGCAATTCTTTTACAAGAGCCATAACATCATCGTCGGATGTAAGACCCGCCTGCTCCGCTTCGCCCTCCAGTTCCCCCTGGAGCATCTGCATGGCATAGACGGCTGAATTAACAATACGGACAGTGCTGCCCTCCACAATAAAAGAAATACGGTCTCCGCTTGTCACACCAAGCGCTTCGCGGACATCTTTCGGGATTGTGACCTGTCCTTTTGCCATGACCTTTGCGTTATCAACAAAAGCGTTTGCTAACATATCTTTTACCTCCTGAAATATGAAAAGTAGGGATTTCCTTACTTGTATTATATGTGACCGCTAGGAAAAAATCAAATGAATTTTATGGGATGGCGTTTTCTATTTTAGGCGTGAATATTTTACAGAGAAAAGATTTATAAGGCGCGGGTCAGGTTGGGATCGGAAAATGGCTGACATCTGCAGGGTATATGATATTTTGCATAAGATTTGCATTTCCCGACAATCCTTTAGGATATCCGGACCTGCTGTATAAACAAACCATCTTCCATTAAGGTTTCATGATAAATATTATGATAGCGGTTCAATATCTCGGATACGTTGTAAAGACCGATGCCATGGCCAGCCCCTTTGGTGGTTATATCCTTTTTATACATCTGTGCGATGGAAAGCCCTTTGTCCATAAATGTATTTGAAATAATAAATACGATATCCTGATTTATTTTACCCAGATGAAAATTCAGGACTGGATGTTCTGTTTCCAGAGCCGCCTCTATGGCATTATCCAGATAAATGCCAAGCATTCTGGTCAGATCTACAGGTTCCATATGGACGGAATCAATTTCATCTGGTATATCAATATGCACTTCGATATCCTGATTGACGGCTAAGATCAGTTTGGTATATAAAATGCTTTTCAGTTCCAACAGATGGATATGTAATAAGTTATTCAGCGCTTCATTCTTTTGCGTAAGGTTTTTCTGCATGGGCAGAATATGTTCATAGAAAAAAGTTTCCAGTTCTTTATACTTTTTTTCATCAATATATGCAGCCAGGGAGGCCATAATATTGATATAATCATGCCGGAAGGAACGCAGGTTATTGTATACCATTTCCAGATTTTTTGTGTATTCATTTAAGTTTTCCAGATATTCCACTTTTTTCTGGGCCTCGTAATTTTTTCTGGCTGTGTGCAGCACGATAAGGATCATGCTGATTGTAAACAGAACATAAAGGACAAGCGAAGAAACCATTAAAAAGAACTCCCTGCGTGTAATTTCCACGTTATCAAAAAAAGAAGCCATTGTAAGAAGCATAAATGCACAAAGCAAAAGGATTAAGGCAATGAAAGCGAGCAGTTTTCTGCTCATTTTTTCAAAAGTGCTGATAAGATGGTTTTCAAGCAGCCGTCTGGCCAGATAAAGAACAGGACAACTTGCTGCCAGCGTACAGACGCCTTGCATGATAATAAGAAATTTATCCGCATTTGCTTCTTCAATGGAGAGATCCCATAGTATATTGGCTGCAAACCCTAATAGATTGAGTAAAACGCAGTTTACAATATAACCAAGCGGAATATAAAAGAACGAATAGAATTTATCAGTAAATTTCACTAACAGGATCGAATTTGCTGCCAGTATAATAAATAACATAGGATAAAAGCTAAAATAATTCATAATAAAAAAGAGCGCTAAAAATGATAAAAAGAACATGGGGTATTTCTTTAAGGAGAGATTTGGATGTGTCAGTATAAAAATATCACATGTCAGCATAAGCGCAATACATATGGAAGCAATCAGATATAGTACGATCATAAAAAACTCCTTAAACAAAGCGAATTCAAATCCAACGCCAGAACCGCCGGCGTATCCTGGCGCCGGGTTTATTATAGTTAATTTTGGATAAATTGGCAAGAAAAACAGCATTTAGGATATCCGGACCTGCTGTATAAACAAACCATCTTCCATTAAGGTTTCATGATAAATATTATGATAGCGGTTCAATATCTCGGATACGTTGTAAAGACCGATGCCATGGCCAGCCCCTTTGGTGGTTATATCCTTTTTATACATCTGTGCGATGGAAAGCCCTTTGTCCATAAATGTATTTGAAATAATAAATACGATATCCTGATTTATTTTACCCAGATGAAAATTCAGGACTGGATGTTCTGTTTCCAGAGCCGCCTCTATGGCATTGTCCAGATAAATGCCAAGCATTCTAATCAGATCCATCGGCTCCATATGGACGGAATCAATTTCATCCGGTATATCGATATGCACTTCAATATCCTGATTGACGGCTAAGAGCAGTTTGGTATATAAAATGCTTTTCAGTTCCAGTAGATGGATATGTAATAAGTTGTCCAATGCGTTGTTCTTTTGCGTAAGGTTTTTCTGCATGGGCAGAATATATTCATAGAAAAAAGTTTTCAGTTCTTTATACTTCTTCTCGTCAATATAGGCAGCGAGGGAGGCCATAATATTGATATAATCATGCCGGAAGGAACGCAGGTTATTGTATA
>CAJUPF010000092.1 GCA_910588565.1 uncultured Lachnospiraceae bacterium | reverse complement strand
TGGCTCCCGGAACACACACTACGGGAACTGTTTAGAAACACTTAATCCTGAGCATCGGAACAAAATAAATCCCCTCTGCCCCGGCCTCTCCCTGACGGACGCTTCGCCACTCCCCCTGTAATCTGACAACAAAGGCCTTAAGCTGCTGAAATTGCAGGCTGAACTGCTACTCTGTCTCTAAATTTTGTTTAAATGCTGTGCTCCTGGCAGAGCGCCCGAATTTTTTCCATATACATATTATGAATTTTCGGCTGGTATTTACGGCTGAGGGGAATTTCACGATCTTTTCCCAGACAAACCACATTGGATTTTACCTCGCGCACCTGTGGGAAACTGACAATATACCCTTGGTGTACATAAAAAAAGATCGTTTTATCTAACTGTTTATAAATATTAGATAATGTATTATAACATACAAATTCTCCGTCTTCGAGATGAAAAACACACTGATTCCGTCTTTTTTCAATATAAAGAATATCATCAATTCGGATAACCTTGCTTCCGCGGCCCGTCTTTACTTCCAGGTACTGCTGCTGCGCCTCTTTTGCATCTTTCAAATACTGTACCTGAAGGGTACAGCGGTTCATCATATGCTTTAAGTCCACGTATGATACCGGTTTTTTCAGATAACCAAGCGCTTGTGACTGGTAAGCCTCATACGCATATTCTTCAAATGATGTAATAAAACATATCACCGCCTGCGGACAAAATCTGCGGATATGTTTTGCCACATCTGTACCCTTCATTTCCGGCATTTCCACATCCAGAAAATAAAAATCATATTCCGGCTCTCCACTTTTTATAGCATTTATAAGATCTGAACCGGAAGAGTATGCCGTTGTGATAATCTCATAGCCGGACTCACTTTCATATGCTTTTAAATACTGTCTGATATCTTCTATAAAAAACGTCTCATCATCACATATTGCCAGCCGAAATTGTTTCATAGCCTCTACCCCGCATGTCTTTTGCTTTTATTATAGCAACATCATCTCCAAAAACAAGGGTGATGTGCTGATTAGCAGGATTTCGGTGGCATTTGGTCCATTTTCTATTCCTATATTTCTTCTTTTACCCTTTCCTGTATTCCACAAACCTCTATTATTTCCGGCAAAGAAGCTTTCCTTTTCACTTTCCTACCCCTTCATTTTATTACAATAATTAGAAACCGTTTTATATAATTCCTTATCCTTATTTTTTAACAGTTCCAAAAGCGCCGGAAGCCATTCCTCGCACTGGTAATGAATCGCATATGTTTCATTATATTGCTGAAACGTCCCTATGTTTTCTTTTCCGGTTTTTTCTGCAAATCTGGAAAAAGCTTCGCTCAGATAAACCCGTTTCCTGTTTTCTATCGTTTCTTCCGCTTCCGGCTTCCAGACAGGATGCGGCCGATATTTTAATGCAAGATAGAGCAGCTTATCTATCTCTATGCTTTCGGAATCGAAAAAATCTTCCAGATATATTCTGCCCTCTTCCCGCTTACTTGCTGAAACCGGATAGTCTCTCAGCCATTTCTGCCGCTCTTGTTCGCTTTCAATCAAATCTGCCTGCGACCTGGGCTTGTTCAGACAGCATTTTTTATATTTTTTGCCGCTTCCGCATGGGCATGGATCGTTTCTTCCGATTTTAACTTTTGGCTCCTGTCTGTCAAACTCTGCCTTTACTGACCGATATAGCTGTTCCATATCAATTTTGTCCGTTCTTTTCTGCGGCGTACTTTCAAACATTGCCCATCCCCGCAGCATATCCGCAGCATAAATCGGTGTTTTACAGCCATCAGAATCACGATAGTCAAACATCATGTCCACACAATCTTCATAGGTTCCTATCGTAGACGCATCTATCCGGTTGTCCTTATACAAATGTCTGATTTCCGGCAGCATTTCCACAAAACGGCAGGAACAGATCGCAGTCGCCAGTTCCATATAGATATATTCGCCAATTTCATCTTCTTCGTATACGATCTGTCTGATAAAATTCTGCCAGTCTTCCTTTTTCAAATCCCCATCCAGATACAGCTGACCCATAACTTTAATCATTCCGTTTCTTACGAAATCATCAATATTCGGATTTTTAATGGAATTTTTCAACAGTTCCAAATCTCCATTGTATGTATTATAGAGAATATCCGGCACTCCTGTTGTGACAGCGTCACCAAGCAGTTCATCCACCACTTCTTCCGGAAGAGACAGCAGCTCCATAATCAGAGGAAAACATTCCCTGTCCTGAAATTGTCCCAGTAAAAATATTGCATAAAAATGCAGCTGGTAATCCTCATCCAAATCGTCTTTTTCTAAAACCGCTTTTTCAATTGCCGCACGCAGATAAGGTATTGCAGACTCTTTCTCTTCACAAATTATCCGAAACTCTTCTTCTGGAAATTTTTTGCTTCTGAATGTGATATCTTCAATTGCTTTCTGTACTTTACTGCTCATACGTTTCTCCTTTTATTATATACACGCGCCATATTCGCTGCCGAATTTACACTTACATACAGAGCCAAGTAGACTGACGTCAAGTTTTATCTTTACGAAACCTAAACTTTTTATATCTTTTTAATTTAATTCTACTCTTTCTATACTTTTTAAAATTATAGACTATCTTTTTTATAAAATCAATCTTTACTTCCTAGAGCGTGTTTGAAAAATCATTCCCGCCATCTGCAGGCTGAACTGTTACAATATTTATCGAAGAACATAAAATTATTTTACCAGTCAAGACAAAAAGACTAAAGCCATTTATAAAAACAAAGTGCGCAAGTTTCATTTACTGATAACTTACGCACTTTATATTACGCTCTTTCGCTATAGCAGCCCTCTGCAGCTGTGTTTCGGAGCGGATTATTACAAATAATGCATTACTTTTTCACTGTTACTTTCACTTTCTTTGAAATTCCATTTTGCGTATAAACGTATATATAACAGTTCCCCTTCTTCTTACCTGTAATTTTTCCTTTCTTATTGACCGTTGCTACTGCCGGGTTGGACGATTCGTACCGGAATTTTGCCATACGGGATGCAACATTCTTAGCTGGCTTTAGCTTCGGTTTTAAGGTAACAGATTTCCCTTTCTTTATATTAATCTTAGACTTAACATTTGTAATACCTGTGGGATTTTTCTTTTTTCCGCCTGTTGTACATACATGGACAGTTACGGACGTTTCCGTCACACGCTTTTCTCCCATGATATTCTGATAAGCAGCGACAATATATTTATAATACGTCCCCTTGGAAAGTTTGGTAATTTTAAAAGATTTTTTAGAAGCCGGCAATTCTTTGAGCAGCTTCATTTTCTTACCATACTTTGCCCCAAATACCAGATAGCCGCTGGCTCCCTTAACCTTGCTCCAGGATAGGCTGACAGACTTATTGCCGCCCTTTGCCTTTACTTTCAAAGCACTATATTTGCTTCCGGAAACATCACTCTTATCTGTATTTGCAGAAGTGACGGTTTTTTGTGCTTCCTCTATGGAAACTGTGCCCTTCTGCGCCTTTTTCTTTGCTTCTTCTACTTTCCTGTTATATTCCTTTTCAGCTGCTGTAAGAACATTGTAGTTGGTTACTAATTTCTGCTGTTCCGGCGTTAATTTCGCATATGCTGCTCTTGCCGCGGCAATACTTTTCTGGCAGGCCTCCGTATTTTGCACTGTCCCGATTGCCTGAATCAATCGGATTACCTCATTAGCCGCATTCCTATCTTCTTCTGAGGGGTTCGGCTTTTCTTCCCCTGATTTCGCTTTAAAGGAAACGCTTACCGTGATATCTTCTATCACTGTCACCTTCAGGGTTCCAATTCCTGTCTCCGCATCTAGTTCCACTGCCGTTGCAGCAATCCCATTTACGGTTACCGTATCGATTGTATACTTCTCTTCCGGCGTAATGGTAAATATAACTTCCGTATCCTTCGCAGCCTTTCCTTCACCTGCATTATGGCTGATGCTTCCGCCAGCGCCTATGACATTTGCCGTAACTGTATATTTTTCATCATCTGCTCCCGGATTCTTTTTCTGTTCAAAAGCCGCTTTCATTTCTATATTCTCTGTCACTGTCACCTTCAGAGTTCCGATTCCGTCTGCATCCTTTTTTACAGAAGCTGTACAATCTGTTCCATTCAGCGTCACTGTTTTGATACTATAATCCTGATCCGGCGTAATAGTAAATGTGACTTCTGTATCCTTAGCTACCTTTCCTTCACCTGCATTATGGCTGATGCTTCCGCCAGCGCCTATGACATTTGCCGTAACTGTATACGTTTCATCATCTGTTCCCGGATTCTTTTTCTGCTCAAAAACCACTGAAATTACTACATCTTCTGTCACTGTCCATTCCAGAGTTCCGATTCCATTTGTATCCATAATTACAGAATTTGTGTAATCCATTCCGTTCAGCGTCACTGTTTTGATCCTATAATCCTGATTCGGCGTAATGGTAAATGTGACTGTTTCATTTTCCTTTGCCGTCTCTTTATCTGCTGTAACTTGCCCGTTTACAATCCCTGCGGCGATCGAAATACGATAAAATACTTCATCCGGAGGGGCATCTTTTGTAAAAAACTCTATCACATCTTCCGCATCTGTTCTCCACATCTGCGTATCTGACGCCAATTTGTCTGTCAATGTCAGGAATGACTGGTTGTTTCTGACATCCTTTGGAGTAGTCAAGTATAATCCGCTTGCCGCATTTTTTACCCAGCCATAGGCATCCGCCGGATCGGTTTTTACAAATATCCACTGCTGTTTTGGATCTGTTTCATCCACTTCCGCCGTACAAATCTGACTGTCCTTCTCTTCTGAAACAGCGGACATCGCTTTTTCTTCTACAACATTGACCAGGATATATTTTGCCGGCTCTTCCGGAGAGGCCGCTGATCCTTCCGAAGAAGCGTCCGGTTCTTCCGGAGTAACAGCCTTAAATGACCAGCGCTGGTTCGTCTGCGCCTGATCCGGCTGATTGATTTCTCCCGTCCAGGTAAATAAATTGCTGTTGCTGTAAGCTGCGTAAACAGGCTCTTCCGATTCGCCCGCTTTATAAGGGATCTTGCTTGCCAGATATCCGATCGGATCGATATTCGGGTTTCTTTCAAAAGATGCCTGTATATTCACATCATCCGTAACTTCCTCAATTTTATATGTATAGGTTCCGTCCTCTGCCTGCGTAAGCTGATCCGTAACATCAGTCCCATCTACGGTAAATTGTTTCACAAGATAACCAAGTTTTGGTATGATTGTAAACGTCACGCTCTTATCCTTTGCACCCGGCGACACAATCGCTTTATCTGCGCGGACAGTACCATTGACAATTGCCTTGTCTATCATAATACGGTAATCGCCGGATGATCCAAAAACTGCCTGAATCGTCACATCAGCCTCAATACCGTTCAATGTATATCCTGACGCATTTTCTGCTAAGCTGTCCTTTACGGATTCACCGTTTACAAGAACATCATTTACCACATATCCCGCATCCGGAGTGATACCAAATGCCACACTATCTCCTTTGGCCGCTATTGTTTTATCTGCAGTCACGGTTCCGCCTTCGCTTTCTTCCACAGTAATACGATACTGTACCGACGGGTGCGCGCCTTCTCCCGAAAGCTGTATTTTTCCGCTTTCACCCATCTTCCATAACTGCGAATCTGATACAGAAGCCGCTTTTTCCTGCAAAGCCAGTTCCTGATCCAGCTTATCAGAAGCCTGCGTCCGCGGAGTCGTCAGGTACAGGCCGGAACCTACGTTTCTGACATAGCGGTATCCATCTCCCGCGTCTTCAAATACCCATTGCTGCCTGGTGTTTTTTCATTTAGCGTTTCAAAATTAATTTTGCTGCCTTCACTTATGGATAAAGGCGCTATTGCCTTTCCATTGTTCGTGCTTACAAGCAGATACAGTCCCTCTTCAATCTTCTGGAATTTATAATACTGGTTCTCTTCTGCCTGATCACCATTACCCGTCCAGGTAAACAGGTTGCTGCTGCCGTTATACGCAGCATACGTGCTGACCTCTTTTTCTGCATCATTCGAGAAGGGAACTTTGCTTTCAAGATAATCTCTCACACTTGATGTAAATGTCGCGGCAATCTCCATATCCTTCTGAACAGCCAGCGAAAGTATTCCAATTTCTCCCTTAGAATCCACTTTAATTTCAACTTCCGCCTCTTCCCCGTTAATCGTCACTTTATCAACCGCATAACCCTCGTCCGGCGTAATAACATATGTCCGTTTTTCATTTTCCCGAAACGTATATGCTCTATCCGAATAATTAATGCTTCCATGTCCTCCGTCTACCTTTGCAGTGACGGTAAACTCGCCCTCGCCAAGCGTATGATCTTCTCCAGCAAAAACCTGTTTTACAAATATCTTATTATTCTGTGAGGCAAATCCAGGGCCTTCCGTCCCAGTGATAAAAAACTCGCCGCCAGAAAGCTGCAGATAGCAGCGGTTATAGCCTGCAGGTACGTTTGTTACATGCTTGGTCCAAGAAGCAGATTCTGCATCATACTCAAATACTTCTGAGTCAGTACCGGTTCCCGCTATGGTTGTTCCATCCTGCATGGTATAGACATACGGGGAGCCCCCGCTTGCCGGCATTTTGGTTCCTTCGTCCGCCGCATCCCAATGATACGGATCATCCGCTATTTGATACTGGCATATTCCACTCATTCCCGGAGTTTCAAATACTACCATCCATTTGCCGTCCCTAAGCTCAGCCACAATCGGCATGCCTGGTCTGGGGCATCCATATCCAGAGCTATTCAGGTTAATCACATCTACGGCCTCGCCCCATTTCTGGCTGGCGCTGTCCCAAATCTTATAAACTAATTTTTGCGAATGCTTTTTCGTATTATCCGTTTCATCTGAATAATAGCAAATCAAATTCTTCTTTCCATCTTTGTCTGTATGGTATAAGAAAAACGGCTCCCATACCGGATCATAACCCATAATATTTCTCGGGTTGTCTTCTTTGACATCTGCGATGACATTTAAAAACTCCCAAGTTTTTCCTTCATCCGCGCTATAATATAAATCCAGAGAAGAATCCCACAATCCGCCATATCCGGCGTCTGCGATTTTTTCCGCGCCTTCCTCTAACGGCACCGCAACGCCTGCGCAAAGCAAAGTTCCCGCTGCCAACTGTTTGTTTTCAATTGTCATCGCTTCCGGCAGCACAAATAACTGCGGACAGCATTGCAGGCTCCAGGGATGGCGTAATGCCCCTTCGGTACCCTCAGACACCTTTTCTGCTTCCTCGGGCGCTCCTGCATTCGTATATTTTGTAATTTTATACCAGGAATCCGGATGCGCGTTATCATCATTAATCACTTCGCCCACCCTGATCCAGCTCTGGCCTTTATCTTCGCTTTTATAAACCGGGAAGCTATACTCGCCTTCTTCAATTTCAGAAGGAATTCCGTTTTCAAACGTACAATACATCGTTCTTCCGTCCAGGCTTTCTACAATTCTGGGCGACAGGCACTGGTTTCTTCCTGTATAATCGTTTTCTGGAATATACACATAACCATTTAAGCATGTGGCGTCTGCCTGCGCTTTTACAGTCAGATCTTCGGTCACACCTGTTATTGTACACATCTTCACGCCAGCCTCGCCGTCTGTAAGCGTCTGTTCCAGGCCATTCACCAACAGCTTCAAATTTTCAATTTTATAACCTTCTCTGGGCGTTAAGGTAAATGTCACATCCTGTCCGCTCTCCACTGCCGCGCCCTGACTGGATGTCACTGTCACGCCCTCTTTTATCCAGATCTTAACCGCATGCTCTGCAACATGTTCTTTTGCCTTTACCTCTGTCCCTGCTTTCATCTTCCACAGCTGCAGTTTGGAATCCGCATCGTAATTCTTCTGCAGGATTCTGGAACCAGTAGCGGACACGTCAGCCGCAAGATACAGATGCGTTCCTTTGTTCCGAATCCTGTATGTATTGTTAGTGTCTGTTTTTATAAAGCTCCAGATCTGAGTATCGTCGCCATTTACAACCGCCTTTTGAACCAGCCTGCTTCCTGCCAGCATATTCTGGGCCGAAGCTGCACGGCCACTGCTTCTGTTCACGATATAATATTCGCCTTCTGTCTCCGTTTCCTGAAAAGACCATGCTTGATTTGATTCCGCACCTGTCCATGTACTAAGCTCTGCTCCTTCGTTTGCAGAACCTCCTGAAACTGCAAGATACTGTTCCTCTGCGCCTTCACTTGCTGCATTTGCAAGATGATCCTCTGTTAAACGCTCTGCTACAGCAATTTCCACTTTTGATTCCCAGAGCTGCAATTCTGAATCCGCAGACTCTTGTATCGTTACATCGCCATTCCCACCGCTTTTTGCCGTAAGATATCCGCCAACCTGCATATTACGAATTTTATATTTGCATTCGCCTTCGTCTGCTTTTTCGACCATCCATTTCTGACCATTATTATTAGCTTCCTTATCCCACTGAATTACATTACAGCCCATTGCGGGGTTGCCGCCAGCAGCGGCCAGACATTTTCCACTGTTTTTATTCTTAATAAAATACACTCCCTGACTTCCTTCTATGGGTTCAAATTCCCATTGTAAAGCCGCCTCTCCTTCATTGTCCTGGGTCCATGTCAATATATTTTCTCCACCAATTGTTCCATTTCCCGAAACGCATAAATATTGTGTATCCTGACCCTTCAGCACAGTTACAACATTCCCTGTTTCTTCTGCATTTTCTGCCCAAACCGGCTCCGGTACCTTAAATAAAACTGTTCCCAGCGCCATAACCACAGCCAGTAAAAACGATACTGCCTTTTTCCACTTCCTCATACCATATCCTCCTTTGATTGATCTAAGAATCCTGTTTGTAATATATTAAATTTCATTTTTATTTTATATCTAATTTCAAGTATTTTTAATCTAATCTTGTGCTGTTTTTCTATAAATTTCTTATCTTTCAGCTCATCAATCGCCTCTTTATACACATCCCATTTCTCCCCGCTGCGCCAGTCTTCATCTGTAATCTTCCACTGTTTTTTTGAATGATTCCGCCTGCCGGCAGAACGCTTTCATTTACCCATACAATAAAAAACAGAGAGCCTCACATTCTCCGCTTTCTATCCATGATCTTACAAAATATAATTGCCGCTAAAGTACTCACAGCCGTTGCCACAATCCCAGGCCCTGCAACCGCCGCCGGATTTACGCTCCCATACTGGCTCCGGTAGGCAATCATATTTACAGAAATCAGCTGCAGCGATGAAATATTAATAATCAAAAACGTACACATTTCATTGCTTGCCACGCCCTCTGGAACTGCTGCCCTGTTCCTTATCATCCGTCTACCTCTTCTGTATCCATGCTCTTTTCCGTCCCATTCACGCAGCCTGTGCATTTTTTCCGGCCCAGCCTCCGCTTTTCTCCGCTCCTCCTCCAGCTTTTCTAGCTCCTCCATCGCCTTTAGCCCCCCTTGTGTCAAGTTAGTGACACGAACTTTGTGAAAAATATCTTGTAATAAT